>JAXDJM010000182.1:0-4679 GCA_034665605.1 Actinomycetota bacterium
TCGCCGGCACCGTCGCCATCGCCGTCGCCGACCCCGAACCCTTCCGGCCTAGTGATCTCGAGCACCTCGGATGCGCCCTTAGCGCAAGTCGGCGGCCTCGTCGGCTACACGGTCACGATCTCGAACGAGGGTTCCTCGGTTCTTCGAGATGTTTCGGCCGTAGATCGCGTGCCGATCGAGCTTGACGTGGTCTCCGCGGCGATCAACAGCAACGTCCAGGCCACCGAGCTGGGTCAGACCGGCCGCAAGGAAGACATCGTGTGGCAGGTGGGCCCGATGACTCCCGGCGAGGTCCTGCACCTCAGATGGACGGGCAAAGTAGTCAGCTTGGGTGGCTTCGATGCAGTGAACGACGTTCGGGCGAGGTCCCGATCGGTGGTTGCAGCTACCACCTCGACCACCTACTTGGCGAGCACCCGAGTCATTGGAGCTACCAATCCGGCCTACCACTCGACTCGCACGGTCGTCACGTACGAAGCTGCGACGAGCTCCCAAACAGGGGCTGCCGCTGCTGCTGCCGCTGCCTCGGACGCAACCGAGCCACTACCTTTCACCGGCTTCCGGGTCGAGGGGATGGTGCTCGTTGCGCTGGCCTTGGCCCTCTGCGGCAGCGCGATGGTGTTTCTAAGCACGCCACGAGGAGGCCGCCTCGATAAGGCGAAAGTCGTCGTTCCCGTCGCCGCCCTGGTCTTTTTCACCGCCTGCGTCTCGTCGTCTGTGGGACCGGGCGCTCAGGGCCCCGGTGGGACCCCTTCGGTGAAGGGACGCCACATCACCAAGAGCTCGCCCGCGCCGAGCCCTGTGGCCTCCCAGCCAAGTAACGGCAAGCAGAACAAAGGCCACAACAAACCCGGCCCGCCCGCCGTGAACCCGCCGGGCTCGGGACCGATCGCCACCGGACCGACCGGCGCACCGGCTGGCGTTCCATCTCCGGCTCCTTCGGTCCCCGTCCAACACGTCGTAGCCGTAACTGCGGCAGATCTGCCCGTGGAAGACGCTCCGGTCACCAAGGGCTCCGACTTCATGACCTACACGTGGGATGCCCAGGGCGGCTACATCTCGACATCGACATCGACGCGTTCGTTCAATTCGAAGGACGTGTCCGTGACCGGGATCCTCAGCAACTCTTCGGGCGCGATCCACGTCAAGGTAGCGATCAAGAATCTGACGCCTGCGAAGCGTGTGACTGCGACAGGCCGCATCAGGCTCGCGATCACGGGCTCCGGTATCGCCGAGACGCTTTCGTCGCCTCCCATAGACATGACCCTCACGCCGGGCGGGACGGCACACCTGGAATTCGATTACGCTCTGCCATCTGGGACATACGGGACAAATTTCTCGTTCGTCCCTACTACACACTGAAGGATTTGTAGGGGCGCGAGTCGAATCTTTGTGGTCTACCCATTTACTGTCAGTGAAGGTCTTCTAAGTGGATCCGCAAGCTCCATCTCGTACGGCCAGCCTGGAGAACGCCCTCGGCGCGATCCGTGGCATCCGAGGCGCGCGCGTCGGACTAGAGAATGGCCTGGCTCATATCCGGGTCCTCGCCCTTCCCGAGGTGCCCCACCGGGCGCTCATCGATTCCGTCCAGCGGCTCGCGACCGAATACCTGGGGATGCACGTGCCCGGCTCGCAGATCGAGATCCTGAGCTCGGGAACGAGCGACAGCGAGTTCGGGCGCGCCCGCCGGCGCAAGCTCAGCTCGATCACGACCCGCCGAGACTCGGAGACCTTCTCTGCTCGCGTGTCTTTGGAGCTCGAGGGCGATGTCCTGATCGGCGAGAAGAGAGGTGCCGCGGGCGGTGCCGGCGAGTGGAGATCCGTCGGGCTTGCCGTCATCGACGGTCTAGCCGATCTCCTTTCGACGCCGATCGATCTCGAAACCGCCGAAGTGCTCGAGGTCGGCACGGCGAAGCTGGCGGTCGTGTCACTGAGCAAAGGCGCCGAAACCCTTGTCGGGTCCTCAGTGGTCAGGTTGGACGAGCACGATGCGATCGCACGCGCGGTTCTGGATGCCTTGAACCGCTTACTCACCGCCCAGGGGGACGAGTCCCCTTTTGTGTCGAGGCCCTCGAGCGGGGGCTAATGGACGAGACCGCGCCGGAACGCCTCGGCGACGGCTTCGGTTCGGTCGCGAACGTCTAGTTTCCTGAAGATCTGTTTCAGATACGTCTTCACCGTTTCTTCGCTCACGTGAAGATGCTCGGCGACCTCGCGTGTCGATTTGCCGTGTGACAGCTCTTGAAGCACTTCTAGCTCGCGGTCGGACAGCGCGCGAGGGTCGCGTTTGCCGATGCGCCCGAAGATCCCTTCGGTGACGTTGGGGTCCAACACCGAGCGCCCTTCGGCCACGTCTCTGATCGCCTGCAACACGGCTTCCGAGCTCGAGCCCTTCGACAGGTATCCGTCGGCCCCCGCTTTGACGGCTTCGGCAACCGTTCCCGGATCGGTGAACATCGTGAGAACCAGGATCTTGGTTTCGGGTGAGCTCTCCTTGATCCTTTTGGTCGCTTCGAGCCCGCTCATCTTTCCGCCGAGCTTCACATCCATCAGGACGACGTCGACGGCGTTGTTGCCTGCCGTCTCCACGGCCGCTTCACCGGTGTCGACCGTCTTCATGACTTCGATGTCGTCGTGCAACGACAACATGACTTCGAGACCTTGTGAGACGAGAGTGTGATCCTCTGCGATCAGAGCCTTGATGGTCATGAGGCGACAGCCGCGGGAAGGACTGCTTCGATCCTCGTTCCGATACCAGGGCTCGACTTCAACTCGATGTGTCCTCCGACCTGCGACGCGCGTTCTTCCATGAGTCTCATCCCAACGTGGTCGTGACTGATCTCTGCAGCTGTATCAAAGCCCGATCCGAAGTCTTCGACAACGACGTGAACCATCCCCTCATTCTCCGTGACGCGAACGCTTATCTCGCTGCTTTGCGAGTGTTTCAGCGAGTTCGTTACGGCTTCTTGAACAATCTGTAGGGCCGCTATCGTGACCGGTACGAGCGGTTCCTGCGTAACGCCGCCCTCGATCATCACGGGCGTGCCCCACAGCGTCGAGGCTTGATCGGCCAGGCGTTCGATGGTTGCCATGAATCCGCCCTCGTCGATGGTCGATCTCCTGAGGTCGACCAACGAGGAACGCATGGCGGCCATCGACCGGTCGATCGCGTCGTATGCGGCCCCCAGAGTCGCCGACGCTCGATCGTTGTCGCCGGCACGAAGGAACGACAAGGCATTGCCGACTCCGTACGACGCGGCCGCGAGGAACTGCAGCGACGAATCGTGGATATCGGCTGCGATCCGGTTGCGCTCCTCTTCTCGTTCGACGAACACTTTTTCGGAGACTTCGAGCAACGCACGCTGTTGGAGGCGCAAGCGTTCGGACAATTCTTGCTGAGCCTTCGCGCCCTGGATGCTCAGTCGTGCGAAAAGCAACGGAACGAGGATCGCGATCACAACCCATTCGCCGTTGGGGATCTTCTGGTACGCGAGCGCGGTGGCCGCGCCGAGGCCGGTCAACAAGATGTACGAGACGACGAAGCCCGTTATGAGATCGCGGAAGATCAACTTCAGTGCCTCGGTCATGCTGATCTTCCGATCGAAGTGCACGGCTGCGGCTACGAGCGCAAGGTTGACGACCAGGTGTGCCACGGCCGCGAGAACAACCAACCATGGGTGGAAAGCGTTGCTGCTCAACGTGAACGGGTACGCAGCAGCACCGGTGGCGAGCGCACCCTGGGCTCTGTTGAAGAGAGCCTTGTGCGGCGGGACCTCGCGTTTTATCTCACGCGGGTCCACCGAGCCGAGGGCCGCGATCAGCATCGCGATGACGGGCTGGAACAGGATCGCGATCGCCAAAAGGATCGTGAACCCCATCGTGAGCCTGGTTTCGAAACCGAGGGTCACCGGCAACAGCTCGACCACCGCGAGCAGGATCGTCCAGTAGAGGAATCTGGATAACGATGGGAAGTGATGAACGGATGGGATCAGCGCCACCATGATGGCGACGGTGAAGGTCACCACGACCCACGCGTAGATGCGGCTGGCCTTCACGCTGCAATGGTAGGGAAAAGACGATGCGGATAGCCGCTATTACGCGGATGAAGGAGGGACCCTCGCGAGAATCCCTCCTTCATCGAGCACCTTTTTGGCGCTTGCTACCACTTGAGATGAGCACCGGCAGTCTGGAAAAGCGCGGTGATCACCGCCGCGAGGCCTAACAGGCGAAGTTTCACGCGGACCTCCTCTCAGGCTAGAGGTGTCTAGGACAGACCGGTCTTTAAAAGACCGCCGCTCCGCTCATAGGACGCTATTTAGGCGTTTATCCCTCCACTCACTCCGCTTCCCGCCCGGGTGACCGAATCGACCCGTTCGGGGGATTACGAGCCCACTGTAGCTGGAGTTAAGTAATGAGGGCAATGGCCCGTATGGGCGATTTCTGTTAACCGCGGGGGAGGCACGGGTGAGAGGCTCGGATCACGGGGGCATAACCGTCCTCATCGCCGAGAAGCACCGGGTCGTGGCCCAGTCACTGGAAAAAGTTGTCGGTGAACTGGGCATCGGCGAGGTTGCCGCTCAGGCCCACACGGCCGAGGCGGCCCTCGAAGCGGCAACGTCCATGTGCCCCGATATCGCTCTCATCGACCTGGATCTGTCGCCGACGTGCCACCTTGTGAC
>JAXDJM010000183.1:0-5070 GCA_034665605.1 Actinomycetota bacterium
CCGGTAAGCCTGGAAATCAACGAGAATGCAACCGCTACGAGGCCATCAACGGCGCCTGCGGCGAGTCCCGTGACGACGATCTGTAAGAGAAGGGCCACTTTCGTTCTCCTGTGCGGTTTGACCCGCCGTGACGCGACGCAATATAGAGGGGTCTTGCTCAGAAGCCGGATCGCCCCCATCGTGGCCGCACTCAGCGCGGTAATGCTCCTCTTCGGCGCGTGCAGTAGCGGTTCTGGGAAGGACCCCCACAAGAGTCCATCGCCCAGTGCCCTCGCAAGCCCCACGCCCACGGCAACCCCGTTCGCCGGGCCGACTCCGGCTAAATGCAAGCCCCCCAAGAAGATCGCTTTCCCCACCTGGTTGCCGGACGACCTCCCCTTCCCACCGGGGATGTACGCCTACAAGAACCTAAGCAAGATCTCCGGTTACGAGCGCGCATTGTTCGTGCTTCCGGAGGGGAGCACCGATTTCGCCAAGCTGGTACTGAAGGAATGGCCCAAGGCCGGCTACGTCTTGGGTCGCGGTGACTCCGAGCCGGGCGAGGTCGAGGACAACTTCTCGAAGGCCCCTGCCACCGGCGCGTTCAAGGCCAACGACGTGTTCTGCACGCCGGGCTACACGATCATGTACTTGATCTACGCGAAGAAGGGGCCGGCGGTTCCGGCCCCCACTCCGTCGGCCACCGGCGCTCCTCTTTCGAAAAAGCACCACTAAGAACCCCGATGCTCACGCGGCTGGCGGAGTTCACGATCCGTAGACGTCGCCTGATCTTGTTCGGCGGTGTGATCTTCTTCGTGGTCGCGGGAGCGATCGGAGGAAACGTCGCAACTCACCTTTCGGCGGGTGGGTTCCAGGATCCCCAAGCCGAATCATCTCGGGCCGATGCCGCGCTGCTAAGCACTTTCCACACGGGGGCGCCAAATGTGATCCTTGTCGTAACCGCAAAAAGTGGAAACGTCGACGACGGCAACGTGAAGAGTGCGGGGGTCGCCCTCACGAAGACGCTCAACGACGATCCCGACATCGTGCAGGCATTCTCTTACTGGACACTTGGGTCCCCCGCGCCCCTAAAGAGCGTGGACGGCTCGCAAGCTCTGGTCCTTGCCCGTCTCACCCGGCCCAAGACGATCGAGGACCTCGCTCCGGAACTAGAAGTCGATAACGCCGCGATCTCGGTCGGTATCGGGGGGACCGCGCAGATATTCGATCAAGTGCAACATCAGATCGAGCACGATCTGACGAAGTCGGAACTGATCACCTTTCCGATCGTGTTGATCCTGTTGATCTTCGTATTCGGCAGCGTCGTCGCAGCCTCGTTACCGCTTGCGATCGGGGGCGTCTCGGTCGTCGGGACATTCTTGATCCTGAGATTGATCTCGTCTTTGACGCATGTCTCGATCTTCTCCTTGAACCTCACCACGGCGTTGGGACTGGGGCTCGGGATCGACTACAGCCTCTTCATCATCTCTCGCTTCCGCGAGGAGCTTCGCAGTGGAAAAGAGCCGAACGACGCGCTGATCAGGACGGTGGAAACCGCGGGGCGGACGGTCGCGTTCTCCGCAGGCACGGTCGCGATCTCTTTGGCCGCCCTGTTGGTGTTCCCGCTCTATTTCCTACGGTCGTTCGCTTATGCAGGCATCGCCGTCGTCGCGCTGGCCGCGCTGTCTGCGCTCGTTCTGCTCCCGGCATTACTCGCCGTCATCGGTCGACGCATCGACAACTGGGAGTTGTTCCGGCATCACCACGTCGAGCCCGGCGAAGGCATGTGGCACCGGATCGCTACGTTCGTGATGCGCCGGCCCATCGTCATCGCGGTCGCGGTCGGCGCGCTGTTGCTAGTCCTCGGTGCGCCCTTCTTCGGCGTGAAGTTCGGGCTTCCCGACGATCGCGTGCTGCCCGCGAGCGCGTCGAGCCGTCACGTGCAACAAGACATCCGAGACAACTTCTCCGATCAGGAAGCCGCGGCTCTATCGGTCGTCGCCATCGGGTCGGGCCCGCCCGGGCAACAGACCGATCAGATCACCGGCTACGCAGCGAAACTGTCCACGGTGCCGGGTGTCGCGCGGGTCGATGCGTTGACCGGCTCTTATATCCGCGGCGTGCAGGTTGCCGGGCCCGGAAAGAGCTCCGTTCGCTTCGTGTCTACCGACTCGACGTGGTGGTCGGTCGTCCCCTCCGTAGAGCCACTTTCGGCTGCCGGCGAGAGACTCGTCCATGACGTCCGCGCAGTGACGCCGCCTTTTCCCGTGAAGGTCGGGGGTCCCTCAGCACAGCTCGTCGATTCCAAGCGCTCGATGTTCTCGAAGATCCCGCTCGCGGGCGGCCTCATCGCGCTGGTCACTTTCGTGGTGCTCTTCTTGATGACCGGGTCGGTTCTCGTACCGACCAAAGCCGTCGTGTTGAACCTCCTCAGCCTCACTGCGACCTTCGGTGCGATGGTGTGGATCTTCCAGGAGGGCCACTTCTCGAACACGTTGAACTTCACCCCCGTGGGATTCCTAGACACCACCACTCCGATCCTCATGTTCTGCGTCGCGTTCGGGCTGTCGATGGACTACGAGGTATTCCTTCTATCCAGGATCAAAGAGGAGCACGACATCACGGGAGACAACATCTCGTCGGTCGCGATGGGCCTCGAACGGACCGGGCGCATCGTCACCGCCGCCGCACTGCTTCTTGCGGTCGTGTTTGTAGCGATCGGAACGTCGGGCATCACGTTCATCAAGATGTTCGGAGTCGGGCTCACGCTCGCGGTCGTGATGGACGCGACCTTGATCCGAGGGGCTTTGGTCCCTGCTTTCATGCGACTGGCCGGACGCGCCAACTGGTGGGCCCCCACGCCCCTACGCAAGATCTACGAACGGTTCGGGCTCTCGGAAAGTCCCTGATCCCCTAAGCGAGGACCCTCTTCTTGAAGCCGGAAACGCCGAGCCAGCTGAGCACGGCGGTGAACAGGATCATCCCGCCGTAGATCGCCCCCAAGCTCATGTGGGGTACCTGCGGAGTCATCGCGGTTCGAAATGCCTCACTCATGTAGACGAGTGGATTGAACAAGACCGCGACCTTGAGCCACGCGATCGGCGTGAGCGTTGACCACGGATAGTAGGTCGCGCCGAGGAACGTGAGCGGGATGATGATCACCGAGAACACCAGCGGGACCTGGCGCGCCTCGGCGCGCGTTCCGATCGCCAGGCCGAGCGAAGCGCCGAGAGTCGTCGCCAGCGGGAGGAACGTCAACAGCTTCCACCACGAGATGTCGAGATGCACTGGCGTCGAGGGGATCACCGTTGCGAGCGGGAAGACGACGACGGACGCCAACGCGCCCTGGACGGCCCCCGCGATGATCTTCTCCCATGCAACGGCCCACACCGGTAGCGGGGCCATCACGCGGTCCTCGATCTCGCGCGTGTAGCTGAATTCCTGCACCAGCGGCAGGGCGACGGCCTGGATGCCTTGGAAGATGCACGCGATCGCGACAACGCCGGGCACGAGCAAGCTGGAGAACTGCTCCTGACCGCTCTGCCCGCCGACCCCCTGCCCGATCTTTGGGAACACGTAAGTGAATACGAAGACGAACAACAACGGCTGCATGATCGTCCGCACGATGAACAGCAAGAAACCCTTCTTGAGAACCGTTACATCGCGCAGCAACAGGGCATTGAACGCCGTGGTTGATGCGTCCCGAGGTGACCTCACCTTCGCAACCGCGACTGCCTCGCTCATTCTCTGAGATCCTTCCCCGTCAGTTCGATGAACACCGTTTCAAGCGTAGGTTCGTTGATCGATAGGTCGGTGATGGCGAACCCACCCTTCTCTGCATGGTCGACGATGCGCGGGAGAACGCCGCGTGAGCCCTTCACGGTTACCTGCACGAGGTCGTCGAGTACGCGCGAGGTGATGGCACCCTCGAAGCTTTCGAGATGCTTCGCCAGCGCTTCTAGGTCGCCGTCGGTCGTTACGCGGATCTCGGTGTCGGCTTCGACCGAGCGTTTGAGGTCCTCAGGAGTGTCGAGCGCGAGCAAGCGTCCGTGATCCATGACCGCCAGTCGGTCGCACAGCTGGTCCGCTTCCTCCATGTAGTGGGTCGTGAGCAGGATCGTCTGGCCTTCTTTGTGCAGCTCGCCGAGGATCTCCCACAGAGCGAGCCGGGACTGGGGGTCGAGACCCGCCGTCGGTTCGTCGAGGAAGAGCATCGGCGGATTGTGCAAGATCGAGCGAGCCACCATCAGCCGTTGCGCCATGCCCCCCGACAGCGTGGCCACGTCGGCCGACGCGCGATCGGTCAACCTGAACTTTTCGAGGCTTTCATCGGCCGCCTTCTTCGCGGCGCGCGCTCCGAGGCCGAAGTAGCGACCGTGGAAGTAAAGGTTCTCCCACACCGAAACGCTGCGATCGAGCGTGTTCTGCTGCGAGACAACCCCGATGAGCTGCTTCGCAACCGTGGGATGCGCGACGACGTCGATCCCCCCGATCGTTGCCGTGCCCGAGGTCGGGATCACGCGAGTCGTGAGCATGCCGACCGTAGTGGTCTTGCCGGCCCCGTTCGGGCCGAGCAGGCCGAATATCTCGCCCTCGCGAACCTCGAGATCGAGGCCGTCCACGGCTTTCAACCCGGTTGGGTAGACCTTGGTCAGCGCACGCGTCTGGATGATCGACGACTTGCCGCCGGTTCCCGCCCGCGTCTCGGGCTCGCGCAATTCGGTCGACATCGATCTCCTTTCTTAAGCTCCGTTCGGGGAGCTTCGTGTTTCGGCCCGGCTCAGCCGGGCGTTGCAGCCCCTCGAGACTGGTTGCTCGCGTCGAGGACCGCAGTAAGAGCGGGGTGGTCGTCATTATCGTCCAGCAAACGAGCCGCCCCCTCGCGCGCTGCCCGAGCGACCGCCTGGCGATCGAAGTACCGCATCGAGTTGGTGCCTTGCTCTACCAGTTCGCCGAGCCACGGTCTGATCACCAGTACGTGGACGCCTTTGGCGCGAGCGTCGTTTACCTCGCGCCGCAGCGAGCGCGCGAACAGCGACCGCACCAGCATCGGGCCCCACAAGCGCGGTTCGGGTAGACCACCCTCGTTCC
>JAXDJM010000184.1:0-5310 GCA_034665605.1 Actinomycetota bacterium
CGCGTGCTTCGGAGTCCGGGTGATACACCTCGTCGCGATAGATGAACATGACGAGGTCGGAGTCCTGTTCGATCGAGCCCGATTCGCGTAAGTCGCCAAGCAGGGGCCTTTTGTCCGAACGGAACTCCACGCCACGGTTCAGCTGCGACGCGCAAACTACCGGCAGCTCGAGGTCGCGAGCCATGATCTTCAAACCACGCGAGATCTCAGAAACCTCTTGCTGACGGTTCTCGGAACGGCGCGGTGATTGCATCAGCTGTAGGTAGTCGATGATGACAAGTCCGAGGCCGTGCTTTGCCTTCAGGCGGCGGCACTTGGCACGCATCTCCATCAGCGTGATATTCGCGGAATCGTCGATGAAGATAGGAGCTTCGGCGAGTCTTCCGAGTGCTGCCGACAATCGCGTCCAGTCCTGTTCTTGCAGCGTCCCCTTGCTGATGCGTTGCGAATCGACACGTGCCTCAGATGCTAGGAATCGCTTGACGAGCTCGTGCTTGGACATCTCGAGCGAAAAGATCACAACGGGCCGCGCCTGCTTGGTAGCCGAAGCCAGAGCAAAGTCGTTTAGCAAAGAACTTTTTCCCATGCTGGGTCGCGCAGCAACGATGATCAGGTTCGACGGTTGGAACCCCGACGTCATGTCGTCGAGATCGGGGAAGCCCGAGGCGAGACCCGTGACCGACTCACCGCGCTCGTAGAGCGTCTCGATGTCTTCCATGCTGTGCGTCAACAGAGGACGGATGTGCTGGTAGTCGTCTTTCAGGCGCTTCTCGCCGACGTTGTAGATGAGCGCTTCGGCCTTGTCGATCGCGTCGTCGACGTCTTCAGGAACCGAGAATCCGATCTCTTGCACCTTGTTGCCGGCGTCGACCAGGCGCCGCAGCAGCGCGTGCTCCTCGACGATGCGCGCGTAGTGACGCGCCGAAGATGCCGTCGGGTACGCCTCGAGCAGTCCTGCGATGTAAGGCGTGCCGCCTATCTCGTGAAGCGATTCGCTGCGTTCGAGTTCGTCGGCAACGGTGATCGCGTCGACGGGTTCACCTTTTCCATAGAGGGTGAGGATGATCTCGTAGATCGTGGAGTGAGCCGGTTTGTAGAAATCCTCGGGATGCAGGATCTCGATGACGTTGGCGATCGCTTCTTTGCTCTCGAGCATCGCCCCGAGCACGGACTGTTCGGCATCGATGTTGTGGGGGGGGACGCGGCTCGACCGCACTGCCTCCAAAGGTGCCCGCTGGGCCACTTAGCCTCCATGCATCTAGTCGAACATATGTACTAGAAACAATATGGACCATGCCCGACAGATTTCGGTGGCTCCAAAGGATCTGCGGCGGCCCTGATCGACGCTATGGCTGAGCCGTTGTGGGCGACAAGTGGAAACCCAAAGCCGTGGATAACCCCATAGACATGCAGGTAGAAGGCACAAACGCTCGCGCGAGAGGTGTGGAAAGTGGAAAAAATCGATGAGAAGAAAGGGCGGTCGGAGAACTACGCCTCTTCTTCTCCTCCTTCACCTTCTTCGCCGCCGTGTGAGATCACTTCGACCGTAACCAGGGCGTTGACCTCTTCGTGCAGATGGACCTCTACCTGGTAGCTCCCGAGATTCCGGATCGGGTCGTCGAGGCGGATGGTGTGCCGGTCGATCGATTCTTCGAGCTGCTCCTCGATCGCCCTGGCGACATCAGACTTGGTGACCGACCCGAACAACCGCCCACCCTCGCCGGCTCGAGCCGAGATGTAAACGGGGCTGGCCCCAAGGGTCGCGACCCGAGCCGCGGCCTCTTGCTTTGCCTTGTCTTCTCGTTCGCGACGCGCGCGCTGCATGTCTTCCGCCTGACGAACGGACCCCTTCGAGGCGACGAGCGCGAGTCCTTTGGGGACCAGGTAGTTGCGCGCGTACCCGTCCGCGACCGTGACCACGTCGCCCTTATGGCCGAGCTTGTCGACATCGGAGGCGAGGATGACCTTCACTCTTTAGATCTCCTATCGAGTCGAGTAAGGAAGCAACGCCATCTCGCGCGCGTTCTTCACGGCGGTAGCAACCAGACGCTGATGCTGCGAGCAATTACCGCTCACCCGTCGTGCGCGGATCTTGCCCCGGTCACTCATGAACTTGCGCAGAAGAGCGATGTCCTTGTAGTCGACGTAGGACACCTGATCGGCGCAGAACTGGCAGTATTTCTTGCGACCCTTACGAACGGTCTGCGGTTTGCTTCTTTTGTCACGGTCGCGATCCCGAGCCATCAGATGTCGGCCTGATCTGCAGTGCCTACCGGGGCCGGGGCCGACCAGTCGCCGCCCTGAGCCGGCTTGCTCCAGTCGCCGCCCGAGGACGGCGCTGCGCCGCCGCCGGCCGGTTGCTGTTGACCGCCGCCCCAATCGCCGCCCTTCGCACCACTGGAACGTTGGGACTTCTGCACGGACGCAGTCGCCCACCTGAGGGACGGGCCCACTTCATCCACTTGGATCTCTACCGAGGAGCGCTTGTTGCCGTCGTTGTCTTCCCACGAACGTTGCTGCAACCGGCCGACGACGACCACACGGGCGCCCTTGGTGAGCGACTCCGCAACGTTCTCGGCCATTGCTTGCCAGCAGTTGCATCTAAAGAAACCGTCGAGCTTGTCGTCCCACGAACCGTCCTGCTGTCGGATCCGTCGATTGACCGCAACGGTGAAATTGGCGACCGCCGAGCCCGATGGGGTGAAACGAAGCTCTGGATCGTCCGTGATGTTGCCGACCAGGGTGATGCAGTTGTCTGAAGCCATCTCTTACTCCTTGCTCTTCTTCGCGGCAGGTGTGCGGGATGCCTGTGCCTGAGGCTTTTCGGCCCCGTTCTCACCGGGCCGAACGAATTTCGCGCGGATGAACTCATCTGAGATCTGAACCGTGCGCTTCAGTTTGTCGACGGCGTCCTGCGGCGCTGTGAACGTCGCCACGAAGTAGTAACCCTCGTGCCGGTGGGCGATCTCGTAAGCGAAGCGTCTGTTACCCCACCTGTCGAGGCCGCCGAGGGTGCCCCCGGCATCGGTTATCGCAGTGGTGAAGCGGTCAACGGCTTTCTGGATGTCGCCTTCTTCAAGGCGAGCGTCGACAATGACCATCGCTTCGTAATCGCGCTCCATCAGTTCCTCCTCCGGACTCGCCCGTGATGGGTCTGAGGCCCTCGGACGCGCGTCCTCGAAGAGGATTCGCCCCGAAGGCAGGGGATCTCTGCGACTCAAAGCCGCAGGTCACAGATGCTAGCACCTCCTTTCCGCCGCTTCGAAGGCGCTGCCTTCTTTATCCGGTTTCCGCGACCGTAGTCGTCCCATGTGACAGCTTTGCGCGCTCGTCGACGACGGGAGCGGTTTCGGGTACCTCGAGACCGGGCTTGGCAGCCAAGAAGAATGCGATCAAAACGATCAGCAAGGCCGCGCGCGCCATCACGCCGTCTTGATACAGGATCTCGTAGAAACCTCCGTGGGGACCTCCGGCGAAGCTCGCGAAGAACTTGAAGATCCCGACGTAGACGAGTAGATCGGCAAGCGAGTAGGCGAACCACAAGCCCACCGTCACGAACAGAGGTGCCTCGACGAGCACGAAGAAGGGCACGAGCCACAGCGTGTACTGCGGCGAGTGAACCTTGTTGAACAGCAAGAACGTGCACAACAAAGCTGCGCTGGCATTGACGAAGGGATAGGTCCCGGCCCCCTTAGCCCGCCACCATGCAACGGCCAGGACGAGCCCGAAGGTGACGATCGTAAGGATGCCACTGACCTTGTTGAGCTCCGAAACGTTCCCCGCGATGTGCGGAAAGAGAACCGGCCAGATGTCGTCGTAGTTCGGTCCGCGCAACTCGTGGAACTTGTAAGTCGCCCACCATCCGTCGAAGTGGATAAGGGCGAACGGAAGGTTGATCAACGCGAACGTCAACCCTCCCGCACCTAATGTCCCGACCGCGCGCCGGTAGTCCTTTTGGAACAACTTCTCGAAAACGAGAGGTAACAGGAAGAACAGTGGATAGACCTTGAGCGCCCCGCCGATGCCGAACAGAACCGCAGCCCATAACGGGTGGCCGCGGTACCACATGTAGAACCCTCCAACAGCAGCCGCAACCACGAGAAGATCCCAGTTGTGGAACGAGTACAGGACGATGGCCGGAGCCGCGGCCCACATCAACGCGCGCAGCCCCCGCATCCGAGCGAGCATGAACGCGACGAAAAGCGCGAACGGCGCAAGAAACAGCGCGCTCACCTGTAGATATCGATTCGCATCATGGGCGAATCGACCCGTGAACCACATGAACACGCCGGTAAGGACGGGGTATTCGATCGCGCCGTTGACAGGTTGGTTCGTCTGATCCAGCGACCCGTGGATGTACGGAAAGACGCCTTGCTGGATCCCGCGTCCTCCGTACAGCGGCTGAATATCGTTATAGCAAAGGCTCGACATCTGATGTCCGTTGGCCCACGGCTGCAAGCACTGCCCTTTGAGGAGCCATCCGCCCACGACCGCCACCATGCAAACGAGCACGACGGTCATCACGTGCTGCTGTGTTCCGGCGAAGGGGCGATCTTCAGATGAGGATTCGGTCGTCACGGTTCGCCCTTATGTCGCGCGCTCGGAGTTGGTATCGGGTTCGGGGGAGAGGAGGCCGGCGCGGGGCTCTGCGATGGCGTTGGGTGTTGTGACGGGGGCGGGGCAATCGACGGTCCGGGAGTCACCGTCCTTCTGGGACGCGGGCTCTGCGACGGCGCTATCGGGGGCGGCACCGAATTGATCACTGTGGTCGGCTGAGAGGTCGGCAATGGGAACGGAACTATAGGCATCGTTGCAGTCACCGTGCTCATGTACTTGGCCCATATTTGCGCGGGGAACAGTCCACCCACGACTGTTTGTCCGTGTACGGGACGGCACAAAGTGGTGTCCGAGCAGTACTGCATCTGCGGCGTGAGGTCGTCACCGGTTCCCATCTTTTTGTCGGGGCCCGCCTCGGCCGGATAGCCCATCCACACGACGGTGGTCAGCTGGGGGACGTATCCCGCGAACCACGCGTTCTCGTGGTTCTGAGTAGTTCCGGTCTTGCCCGCGACCGGCCGCCCTATGTTTGCTGCGGTTGCCGTGCCCCCCTGCACCACGTGAGTAAGGGTCTGCGACAACACCTCGGTCGAATTCGCGTCGGCAGCTTGAGTGATCGATGGCTTGACGACATCCTTGCAGTCGAACTTCACCGGGGCGAAGGCCTTCACGCAATCGCCGTTCGAGTTCTTTATGTATGCGATTGGAGTCACGGGGGGGAGCTTGCCCTGCGCGTCGAATCCCGAATATGCC
>JAXDJM010000185.1:0-5430 GCA_034665605.1 Actinomycetota bacterium
CGATCGGGTGATGCTCCTGCGACGACAAAAGAGACGAACGAGCAAGAGGGATCCGACGCTGCCCCCGCCCGCCGGTCGGACGGAGACGCCTCGAAGCGCGGCATCATCTCGCCATTGGTTAGGCGCCTTGCCGACGAGCACGGGGTGAACCTGGACGACGTCGACGGCACCGGGACCGGCGGGCGCATACGCAAGCAAGACGTCCTGGCGTTCGTCGAAACCGGCAAGAAGCCCCGCGAGAAAGAGCAACCTGCAGCGGAGGCACAACCCGCACAAGAGCCGCCGCGCGAAGTCGGCAGGGAACGCGAGCCCGAACCGGCGGGGCAGCGCGAGGAACTCGTGCCGTGGACGAACATCCGCCGCCGGACGGCCGAGCACATGGTCGCGTCGCACATGGAAACCGCCCGTGCATGGAACGCGGTCGAGGCCGACTGGACCGACGTTGTCGATATCCGCGCCCGCGCAAAGGACAAGTTCAAAGAGAAAGAGGGCTTCTCGCTCACCTTCATGCCGTTCTTGGCCCGCGCGGTGTGCGAAACCCTCCTCGAGATGCCCGAAGTCAACTCGACCTACGACGCCGAGAACGAATCGACGCGTGTGAAGCACTACGTGAACCTGGGGATCGCAGTCGCGCTAGAGGGCGGTGGGCTCATCGTTCCCGTGGTCAAGGGAGCCGACGAGAAGAACCTCACCGGTATCGCCAGAGGTATCCACGACATCGCAACGCGCGCCCGGACGAAGAAGCTGTCGCCCGACGACCTTGCCGGTGGAACGTTCACGATCACCAATCCGGGACCGTTCGGGTCGAAGTTGTCGGTCCCGATCATCCCTAGAGGCCAGACCGCGATCCTTGCGTTCGAAGCGATCGAGAAGCGCGTTGTCGTCACGGATGATGACGCGATCGCCATCCGCTCGCGCTGCTACTTGCCTCTGGCGTGGGATCACCGGACGATCGACGGTGCCGAAGCTGCCCGATTCCTCGCGCGGCTCAAGGAGCGCATCGAGACCACCGACTGGTCCTCGGAGTTGTCGGCCTACCTATGAGCCCCTCGAGCCTGACCGCATCGTGGCTCGGCCGCGTCGATTACGACACGGGGTGGGCATGGCAGCGCGACCTTTTCGTCGCGCGCTTGGACGATGAGGTCGGTGACAGCTTGATGCTGCTCGAGCATCCCCATACGTACACGCTCGGACGTCGCGCGCTCGCGGACGACCTGGTTTACGACGAAGCCCAACGTGCCGCCCGCGGGATCGCGTTGTTCGAGGTCGATCGCGGGGGCCGCGCCACGTACCACGGGCCCGGACAGCTCGTGGGTTATCCGATCGTCGCTCTGGGTGAGCGGTACGACGTGCTCGGCTATCTTCGCAAGCTCGAGGAAGCGCTTATCCGCACCGCAGCAGATCTCGGAGTGCCGGCACATCGCGACCCCGACCACACCGGTGTGTGGGTCGGCACGAACAAGTTGGGCGCGATCGGCGTGAAGATCACTCGCGGCGTATCTATGCACGGCTTCGCGTTGAACGTGACGACCGACCTCGACATGTTCGGCGGCATCGTTCCTTGCGGTATCCAGGGCCGCTGGGTCACGTCGATCGAACGCGAGACCGGCGCACGACCGGCTCTCAAGTCGGTTGCCGAGATCGCAGCGGGCCACGTTGCGGAGGTTCTCGGCAGGCCTCTTCTATGGACGCATCGAAACCTTGCCGACGCATCTATCTCACGTAGCGCCCGCGTATCGCCTCGACCGATCGTGTCAGAAGAGCTCAAGGAGGAGTCTTCGCATGCCCAAAGCTAAGGACCGGCACACCGATCTAGGACTCAAGGAGGAGGACCTGATCGAGATGTACCGCTTCATGTTGCTCGCGCGTTACTGCGACGAGCGTCAGTGGGGACTCAACCGGCAAGGAAAGGCCCCCTTCGTCGTGCCGGTATCGGGTCATGAGGGGGCCCAGGTCGGATCGGGGTGGGCGTTCGAGCGCGGCAAGGACGTGTTCTGTCCGTACTACCGCGACATGGCGCTCGTGCTCGTAGCAGGTTTCACGCCGAAAGACGTTTTCCTCGGCCTCTTTGGGAAGAAGGACGACCCGTCTTCGGGCGGACGTCAGATGCCGGCGCACTGGGGTGCACGCGATCGCAACATCATCACCGGTTCATCGCCGATCGCGACTCAGTGTCTACACGCGGCGGGTATCGCGCTTTCGAAGAAGCTCAAGCATGAAGACTCGGTTGTCGGAACGTGGTTCGGCGAGGGCGGAACCTCCGAGGGCGACTGGCACGGCGCGATGAACTTCGCGGGGATCCACAAGTTGCCGCTCGTATTCATCTGCGAGAACAACCAGTACGCGATCTCCGTTCACGAGTCAAAGCAGATCGCCGGTTCGGTTGCCGAACGCGGCAAGGGCTACGGGATGCCAGGCGTGAAAGCAGACGGCAACGACATCCTCGAGTCCTACAAGGTCACGAAAGAAGCGGTCGACCGAGCACGTGCCGGTGAGGGCGCGTCGTTGATCGAGCTCCGCACCTATCGCTACTACTCGCATACCTCCGACGACGACGACCGCACGTATAGAACGAAGGAAGAAGTCGACGAGTGGCGCAAGAAAGACCCGATCACGCGCTTCGAGGCGTACCTGAAATCGCAGGAGCTCATCGACGACCAGAAGATCGAGACGTTGCGGGAAGAGACCAAGGCTGCGGTCGCCGATGGCGCCAAGGCTGCGGACGAGGCGCCGCTCCCCGATGTCGCCGATGGTGCGAAGAACGTCTATGCCGACCTGGAGGTGATCTGAGATGGCCGAGAAGAACGTAGTACAGACCATCCACGACACCTTGCTCGACGAGATGAAGCGCGACGACCGCGTGCTCGTTCTCGGTGAAGACGTCGGCGCGCGCGGTGGTGTGTTCCGGGCAACGATGGGTTTCCTCGACGAGTTTGGGCCCGATCGGGTGATCGATACTCCGCTCGACGAGTGTCTGATCGCAGGTGTTGGGATCGGGCTCGCGATCGACGGCATGCGCCCCGTTGCGGAGATGCAGTTCGCCGACTTCATCTTCCCGGGCTTCAACCAGATCGTTCAGGAAGCTGCGCGCATCCGGTACCGGTCCAACGGCGATTTCGGCGTCCCCCTGGTCATCCGTGCCCCGTGGGGTGGCGGCGTCCACGGTGCGCTGTATCACTCGCAGTCCGTCGAGGCTTTCTTCGCCCACGTTCCCGGCTTGAAGGTCGTCGTCCCTTCGACTCCTTACGACGCGAAAGGGATGTTGATCCAGGCCCTCGAGGACGAGGATCCCGTGCTCTATCTCGAGCACAAGAAGACCTACCGCCTGATCAAGGGTGAGGTCCCCGACGAGCGTTACACCGTCGAGTTCGGCAAGGCCGAGATCCGTCGACCCGGGACCGACCTCACCTGCGTGTCGTACGGACTGATGCACCACTTCTGCGTCGAGGCGGCGGAGCGACTGGCGTCGGACGGGATCGAGGTCGAAGTCATCGACCTTCGCAGCATCTACCCGCTCGACATTGACACCGTTCTGGAGTCCGTTGGAAAGACATCGAAAGTGATGATCGTCTACGAGGACAACAAGTTCCTCGGAGTGGGGGCCGAGGTTGCGGCCCAGATCGCCGAGCACGCGATCTTCGACCTCGACGCTCCGATCTTCCGTGTAGCGGGCCCGCACGTACCGGCGATGCCGTATGCGCCGAACCTCGAGCACTGGTTCTTGCCCGATGTCGATCGCATCGAGCAAGAGATGCGGAAAGCGGCCGAGTTCTAGGCATGGAGAGAAACTAGATGGGTCAAGTTCTCATCCCGACGATCAAAAGCCGCGCCGAGGTCGAGCGCGATCTGCGGCGCGGTGTGCCGCTGCGCGCTGCACCGGGCGAGGACGCGCCGCGCGCGTCGCGCCGGCCCGAATGGCTCAAGGTCAAGGTGCAACAGGGCGAGAACTTTACGGAGCTACGCAACATCATGCGCGAGCGCGGCCTCCACACGGTGTGCGAAGAGGCCGCATGCCCAAACATCTACGAGTGCTGGGAAGCGCGCGAGGCGACGTTCCTCTTGTGTGGCGACCTATGCACGCGTAGATGCTCTTTCTGCGACGTGATGACGGCCAAACCGCAACCGTTGGATCCTGAGGAACCGGCGAAGATCGCCGAAGCGATCAAGTTGATGGGGTTGCGGTTCGCGGTCATCACCGGTGTCGCTCGCGACGACATGCCGGATGCGGCATCGGCGCACTGGGCCGCGACGGTCCGGGCCGTCAGAGACGCGATTCCAGAATGCGGGATAGAGGTGCTGATCCCGGACTTCAAAGGTCGCAAGGAGCATCCTCGAGACTCGCTGGCTCGCGTGATCGACGCTTCGCCCGACGTCCTCGCCCACAACCTCGAAACGGTGCGGCGCATCCATGCCGAGATCCGTCCCGGCTTCGGGTACGACGCGAGCCTGCGACTGCTTGAGTGGGCGAAAGAACTCCGTGCAGATCAGGTCACCAAGTCGAACATCATCGTGGGCATGGGCGAGCGCGAAGAAGAGGTTTACGAGGCGATGCGCGACCTACGTGCCGTCGGGTGTGACGTCCTCACCATCGGCCAGTACCTGCAGCCGAGCGTGTCGTGGCACCTACCGGTCGATCGCTGGGTGCACCCCGCCGAGTTCGCCCGTTACAAGCTGTACGGCGAGAACGAGCTGGGATTCGCGTGGGTCGAGTCCGGCCCCCTCGTTCGCTCGAGCTACCACGCCGGAAAGCAGTACCGCAGCGCTGCGGAGCGTCTAGCCGGCTAAACGGCGAACCCGCGACGCCGCGCTTTCGCGCGCATGCCGCTCCACTCGGTTTCTTCGCCGAAGGGGAGGCTGTTCTGACACGGCTCTCCCTGAGGAGCAGCGGGTACGTTGAATGCCGGCGCGTCGGTGTTCGGATCGGAGAAGTCAAGGTCGAGCGCGATGTTGTTAGCAGCAGCGTCCCTAACCGACAGAGGGGCCAATCCCCACCGCCACTCGATCATCTTCAGGATCGACGTGTGGTCGTACACGCGATGTGAGACGTGACCACGACGGGCGAACGGCGAGATCATGACGGTGGGGGTCCGGAAGCCACGCTGCCCCCAGTTCTTTGCGAGCTTCGGTGATTCGTGCGCGTCGCGCGTTTCCGGAGGGGGACCGTGGTCGAAGAACCCTCCCCATTCGTCATAGTTGATTATGAAAACGGTATTCGGCCACGATGGACTCGACGTGATGGCGTTGTAGGTCTGGTTCAGGAAGTACTCACCGGCTCGCAGATCTGCATGTGGATGGTCGTCTGTCGAGCTACCGCTTCCTTCATCTTCGAAACGTGGGTCGATGAACGACACGGCCGGCAAGTTTCCCGACGCGCACTGCGCAAGGAAGGTTTCGTAGGGTTTGCTTATCGAGACGTACTTCGATCCCCAC
>JAXDJM010000186.1:0-9542 GCA_034665605.1 Actinomycetota bacterium
TCGTCAACCCGTAGATCTGATTGTTGAAGAGAAGGATCTTCAGGTTGACATTGCGACGTAGTGCGTGGATGAAGTGATTGCCGCCGATCGACAGTGCATCGCCGTCACCGGTGGCGACCCAGACCTGCAGATCGGGCCGAGCGGTCGCGATCCCCGTCGCGATGGCGGGGGCCCGACCGTGGATCCCATGAACGCCGTAGGTATTCATGTAGTAGGGGAAGCGGCTCGAACATCCGATACCCGACACCCAGACGATCTTCTCGCGCGGTATCCCGAGCTCGGGCATGATCCCTTGAACCGCAGCGATGATGGCGTAGTCACCACATCCCGGACACCAACGAAGCTCTTGGTCCGACACGAAGTCTTCGCGTTTGAGAGTTACGACACCGCCCGATGCTTCGGTGATGCCGCGATCGCTGCCCAGTTCCTCGAGACCGTTTCCTTCAGCCATCACAGATGCTCCATGATCCTTGCCGCGAGATCGCCGGCTCTGAACGGCAAGCCGCGAACCTGATTGATACCGATGGTGTCTATCAAGAAGTCGGCCCGGATGATCTTCGACAACTGCCCCATGTTCATCTCTGGGACGATCACTTTGTCGAAGCGCGACAGGACCTCGCGCGTGTTCTTAGGGAGTGGGTTGAGGTGACGGATATGAGCGCGCGCCACCTTCTTCTTCTGGGCTCGCACGCGGCGTATCGCGGCACCGATCGCCCCGTACGTCGAGCCCCATCCGACCACGATCGTGTCGGCGCCCTCGTCGGCGTCGAACTCGAGGGGATCTATGTCCTCCTCGATCGCCTTGATCTTCGCGGCGCGCAGTTGCGTCATTAGCTGGTGGTTATCAGGGTCGTACGAGATATTGCCGGTGCCGTCGGCCTTCTCGAGGCCGCCGACGCGGTGCTCGAGGCCCGGGGTACCGGGGATCGCCCACGGCCGCGCGAGGGTCTCGTCATCGCGGAGATACGGCCAGAAGTCTTCGCCCGCATTGGGCTGCGACGCGAACTGAAGCGATATGTCGGGCAGCTTCTCGACCGCGGGGATCCGCCACGGCTCTGCGCCGTTCGCTAGGTAGCCGTCCGACAACAAGATGACCGGGGTCATGTACTTCAACGCGATACGCGCGGATTCGATCGCGGCCCAGAAGCACGAGCCCGGCGAGTACGCGGAAACGATCGGGAGTGGAGCCTCGCCGTGCCGTCCGAACATCGCGTGAAGGAGATCCGATTGCTCGGTCTTGGTCGGGAGCCCCGTCGAGGGTCCGCCGCGCTGGATGTCGACGACGATCAGCGGGAGCTCGAGCGATATGGCCAGACCTATCGTCTCGGACTTCAGATCGAGGCCCGGCCCCGATGTCGTGGTAACGCCGAGGTGGCCGGAGAACGCGGCCCCCAGCGCCATGCCCACCGCCGCGATCTCGTCTTCGGCCTGAACGGTTCGCACGCCGAAGTTCTTGTGACGGCTGAGCTCGTGAAGGATGTCCGATGCGGGCGTGATGGGGTACGACCCCAAGAACAACGGGAGCTTTGCCTGCACGCTTGCCGCGATCAGTCCGAATGCGAGCGCCTGGTTCCCGGTGATCCTGCGGTAATGACCGGGCGCGAGCGTCGCCGGCTTGACCGAGAACGCCGTGAGCTCGGCCGTCTCGCCGAAGTTGTATCCGGCCTTCAGCGCCGCGATGTTTGACTGCGCTATCGCAGGCTTCTTTGCGAACTTCTTCTCGAGCCACCCGACGGTCGGATCGAGCGGACGGCCGTACATCCACGACAGAACACCGAGCGCCAACATGTTCTTGGAGCGTTCCGCTTCCTTTTTACTGACCCCGGACTCTTTGACCGCCTGGACCGTCAGCGTCGTCATCGGGATCTTGTAGATCTGATACGAGTCGAGTGATCCGTCATCCAGAGGATTGGTCGCGTACCCGGCTTTCTCGAGGTTGCGGTCCTCGAACGAATCCGTGTTGACGATCAGCAAACCCCCGGGCATCAGGTCTTTCAGGTTCGCCTTGAGGGCCGCCGGATTCATCGCCACCAGCACCCCGGGCTGGTCACCGGGGGTCAGGATGTCGTAATCGGCGAAGTGGATCTGGAACGCCGACACACCCGCGAGGGTGCCCGCGGGGGCGCGGATCTCGGCCGGATAGTCCGGGAGCGTTGCAAGATCGTTGCCGAACGACGCCGACACGCTCGTGAATCGATCGCCGGTCATCTGCATCCCGTCGCCGGAGTCACCGGCGAAGCGGATGACGACCCGATCTACCTCTTGGCGATCGACCCCGCGCTCGGTGGGCGAGGCGATCTGCGAGCTCATAAGAAGGTGCTCCCGAAGGCTAGACGGTTGATAGAGCCATGATAGCAGCGGCGCATATAACGACCGTCGCGAAATAGCAGGTCAACCGGCCCAAAGAACATGAGGGCCACGGCGCGCTTCGCTAGATCTCTGTCAGGCAAATACCTTCAGCGCTACTACGTCGGGGCCCGGGACGGTCACGAGCCCGCGCTTCTTGGTCACTATCTTGAGTACCGGATCGCCACCGTCGATCGATGTTGCCTGAACGACGCCGACGGCCTCGGAGAACGCGTGATCGGGGTCGTCGTGCAACGCGTAACGGATCGAGATCTTGCGACCGAGGTATTGCGCCCAATCATCGTTCGCGGGCTTGAAGCGCGGGTTGGGGCTCGTTATTCGCCGCGTTCCTCTGCCGGCGCGAACGGGCTTTCCATCGCTCCGCCCGACGCCTCCGGGTGCTCCTCGAACCACTGAGCGTTCACCTGCGTGTAGTTGGCCCACTCCGGCGGAACGTTGTCCGCGGGGAAGATCGCATCGACAGGGCACGCCGGTAGGCACGCGTCGCAATCGACACATTCTTCCGGGTGGATGAAGAGCTGCTCTTCGCCCTCATAGATGCAGTCAACCGGGCATTCGTCCACGCACGCCCGGTCCTTGACCCCGATGCAGGGTTCGGCGATGACGTAGGTCATTGAGATACCTCCGGTTGCAACCGACGCGGTTCTTGTATTCGAGGGGCAACTATACCCAGGGTGATAGCCCCCACGGCTCAAATCCGCTCGTGAATGGCTAGGCTTTCGGCCGGTCTGCCTCTTTCGCCAGGAAATCGTAGAAGCCGGTCCGGCGAGGGATGGCCGACGCGAGATCCGGCGATATGGCCTCGAGCACGTCGACCGTCCGGCTGAGTGGCGGGGCAACTATGACCTCGGCCCGGTTCTTTCTTATCGCCTTGATCGTCTCGTCGACAACCTTTCTCGGGGACACCGACCCCACCAGCTTGGGCACGCGATCGTTGGAGCCGCGCGACGCGAACATGCCGGTGTCCTCCACGAAGCCGGGGCAAATAGCAGACACGCCGATCCCGAACGGCCTGAGCTCTTCGCGCAAGGACCACGAGAAGCCCACAACGGCATGCTTCGACGCCGAGTAGACGGTGTTGTAGGGAACCGCCGTCTTTCCGGCGAGCGAGGCGATGTTCACGATATGGCCGCCGCCGTTCTCGATCATCAGTGGAACGACGAACCTCGTGAGGATCGCAAGGGCGGTCACGTTGGTTCTGATGATCCACTCGATGTCTTCGGGGCTCAACTCGCTGAAGGGTCCGTACTTCTCGACCCCAGCGTTGTTCACGAGCAACGTTGGTGGACCGAGTTCGTCGGCAGTTCGTTCGACGAGATTCCGAAGCTGGGCCTCGTCGTTCACATCGGTAACGACTGCGATCGCCCGGACACCGGCGGCGGACGCCACCTGCGCCGTCGACGCGAGCTCGGATTCGGAGCGCGCGGCGAGCGCAAGGTCGACGCCCTCACCTGCAAGACGCTCAGCGATGCGAGCACCTATGCCGCGCGACGCACCGGTCACGATTCCAACCGCGCCTTTGAATTCGAACGTCATGTGTACGCCTCCAATTCTTTTGGGTCTATTTCAAGCGCAGCTGTTGCAGGATCAGTTTGTCGACGACGCGGTCCGGAAGGTTCTTTACCGCCGCGATCATGCGGGCATCCCTGCCGACGAGATAACGAGTCTTGGGCCGCGAAGATGTGAGCGCGTGCTCGATCGCGGCAGCGACGCGCTCCGGTGGGATGGCACGAGCTTCCTCGCGGACGGCGGCGACCTTGGCCTTGTCCATGGCTTCGCCGTACAACTCGTGCGCTTCTTTAGGAAGGTCGTCGATCAAAGAGTCCGCCTGACTCGTGCCCTTCTCCCAGAGTGGGGTCGCGATGCTTCCGGGTTCGATCAAAGACACGTGCATGCCCCACGCGGAGAGCTCCATCCTCAGAGAATCGGTGAACCCTTCCATCGCGAACTTGCTCGCGCAGTAAGGCGACATGAACGGCAACGCGTTGCGGCCCCCGATAGAACCGACATTGACCACCCGTCCCTTGGACGTTCGCAGCATCGGCAGGAATGCCTGTGTCATCGCCATGTGACCGAAGAGATTGATCTCGAACTGGCGGCGGACCTCGTCGATCGGCACGAACTCGGCCGGCCCCGAGACCGTGATGCCTGCGTTGTTAACGAGACCCTGCAACGGCCGGCCGGCGAGCCGTGCTTCCACGTCGGCGAACGCAGCGCCGATCGAGTCGTGGTCGGTGATGTCCACGATGATCGGGGACATGCGGTCACTACCGTTTTTACGCAGATCTTCCGCGTCGGCCTCTTTTCTCACACCGGCAAACACTTGATGCCCCCGCTGCTCGAGGTAGATCGCGCACGCACGGCCGATCCCGGACGACGCGCCGGTGATAACGATGGGGCCGCGCCCGCTCGCTGTTCCCATTTCAGATGTCGCCTTTCTCCTGGGCGATTACCCTCTCGGCGGTTCTCTTAGAGAGCGCCATTATGGTCATCTGAGGATTCACCGCCACGCACGACGGAAACGTGCTCGCATCGGCCACCCACAAACCCCGCACGTGATGGTGCGCACCGGATGAGTCCACGACCGAACGCGCCGGATCGGTGCCCATCCGAGCCGTCCCCATCGGGTGGAATCCCGTCAGTCGGAGACTCTCGGCTCGCAGACGACGCTCGCGGAGCTGGTCGAGCTGTCCCGAGGGAGTAGGCGCATCGAGCCCGGAGATGCCTAGATACAGCTTTTTCGCGCCGGCTTCGAGAAGCACCTCTGCAGCAACCGAAAGACCGATCGCGATCCTGCGCGCATCGAGGTCGTTGAGGCGATAGGTGGCTACGGCTCCACCCTTGCGCGGGGCGAAAACTCGCCCGCGCGACGTGTCGGAGACGTAAAAACCAAGTGTGGCCAGGTCGGAGACGTCCGCAAGCTCGCGCATCGCTCGCTCTCCGATCCCAGGCAACGAGCCGGCCCCCACACCGGGCACCGACGTGGTGGCCTCGAACATCAAGTCATGGCTTTCGAAGAACTGGTCGATGTAATAGGACTGCAGCGTTCCCTTCCAGTACGGACCACCGCCGTCCATCAGGCCTCCAACCCCGGTCGCGGGATGGATGCGAAGGTTGCGCCCCGTTTGTCCGGACGGATCCGGCACACCGCTGCGCATCAGTAGGGCGGGCGTAAAGATGGCTCCAGCACATACGACGACGTGACGGGCTTTGATCCACAAAGAGCCTTTTATGCGACCGTCGCGGTCCAAGACGGATGCGATCACCCCCGTCGCGACGCCGCCGCTCATCGAGATGCGATCCACGCGGCACCCGGCAAGTACGCGGGCGCCCGCACGGGATGCTCTCGGCAAGTAACTGACGTGCATCGCTTGCTTGGCGTGAGTTGGGCATCCGAACGCGCACTGACCACATCCGTGGCAATCGGTGATGTTGCGAAGCAACGGCCCGCCCGAATATCCGAGCGCAACGGCTCCTTTGTGCGCGGCCATCCCGTTCGGGCCGAGCAGCTCCCACGGAACGGGGCGAACGTTGAGGAACTCCTCGACCTCTTCGTAGTAAGGGCGGAGCTCTTCCGGAGATGTCGCGTCTAGGCCGTATTCGTCGTGCCACCGTGCCAGCACTCGATCGGGGGCGCGGAAGCACGTCCCCGAATTGACCACCGTGGTGCCACCGACGACCTTTCCCATCGGAAGCGGGATCGGCGGCATCCCCCACGCTTGTGTCGTTCCGTCATCTCGACAGAATCGTTGGAACCTTTCGAACGGCGTCCCGATGAGGCTGTCGTCGTTCGGCGCGAAGCCCTCTTCTACGACGATGACATCCAAGCCGGCTTCGGCAAGAGTGGCTGCAGCAACGGCGCCGCCGGCTCCCGATCCAACGACGATCACGTCCGCGCTCAATACGGCGCCGGGTGAGAGATCGGGATAGCTCGAGGTTTCGAGCCGTCTGTCGTCGACCGAGCGCGGCACGAACGTTGCGATCGCAGCGCGAGAAGCCGGGATGGCTCCGTCGGCGACCGCAGGGCCCGAGCGGTTGTAGTCGGTCGGCTCGGCCACGGAAAAGTCCGACCGAGTTCCACTCAGCGTCACCGGCGTCCGGGTGCCGCGCGGCACGTCATCTTTCCGGCACGAGTAGTCGTAGCCAAGAGCCCGTTCGACCTCGGGCGCAGACGCCCAGACCAGAAACAGGATCTGTTTGAGACCTGCGATGTGAAAGCGGGTGAGCGCACGCGGTGATCGATAGCAATTTTCGACCCAACGGCGTTGTTCGACAGGATCGAGCGATAGAAAGCGCTTACGTCGATGCAGGAGGGGCGATAGGTCCCACGACCGGAGCAGCCACACGATCTGGGCTCGCACCTGTGGCTCCCACGTCCCAGCACGACGCTCGAAGTGGCCCGGAAATCCGATCGAATCCGCACCCGGAAGGCCGAACCCGTCGGGGAGCATGGCCGCCGCCAGCGCCGCTGCAGTTGCAACGTCACGAGGCCGCAGGTGAGTCATCCCGTGATGCTCGCACGTTCCTATGAGGCGGCCGGCAGGAGCACGGGCTCCTTCGGAGAACCAACCGGCGTGACCCTCAACCGCCGCGACTTCCTCAAGGCCACCGGCGCCGTCGGCGCCTCATCGCTGCTGCTCCCCGCGTGGGTGCGGTGGGCGATCCCTGCCGACGCATCTCCGGCCGAGCTCACGACCCTGGCTCAGACGATCATCAAGGGTGCCGCTATCGGAACAGGCTCGCAGGGCAAGTACTACCGGCTGGCTGCAGGACCGGGCGAGCCACACATCCTTCGCACCGATCTGGCGACGCGGATATCCAAAACGCGACGGGCCAAATCCCTCGTGAACTTCGTTCACTTCACCGACGTCCACATCGTGGACGCGCAGTCTCCGGCCCGTGTCGAGTTCCTCGATCGAACGTCGGGCCCGGGTAACGGGTGCGACAGCGTTCCGTTCAACGCGGCGTCGCGGCCCCACGAAACGATGTCTTTGCACGTGCTCGAAGCGATGATCCGGCAGATCCGCTCGATCCGCCGCGGGCCCATCACGCACAAGCCGTTCGCTTTCTGTATCTCGACCGGCGACAACGTCGATAACGAGCAGTTCAACGAGCTTCGCTGGTTCATCGACACGATGGACGGTGGAAAGAGCGTGACGTCGAACTCCGGCGGCCCGGCTTACGAAGGAACGCAGTCGCCCGAGTGGGGCGATATCGAGTACTGGCACCCGGATCCCGGAGTCGCGGACAAGTACAAGCAGCAGTGGGGATTTCCCGAATACCCCGGCACTTTCGAGACCGTCGTCAAACCGTTCACGGCGACCGGCGTCGGGGTGCCCTGGTATCAGGTGTTCGGCAATCACGACGGCCTTATGCAAGGAAACGCTCCACGGAACGCGTTCTTCGAAGCGGCCGCAACCGGGCCTGCGAAGGTGACCGCGCTGCCGCCGGGCGTCAACCCATGCGACTCGTTCAAATCGTTGCAGGACAATCCCACTGCGTGGGCAGCTGCCCCGGCGCGTCAGGTTACGGCCGATCCCGATCGCAAGATCACCACGCGCGAC
This sequence comes from Actinomycetota bacterium, assembly GCA_034665605.1. Classification (GTDB taxonomy): domain Bacteria; phylum Actinomycetota; class CADDZG01; order CADDZG01; family WHSQ01; genus JALZGD01. The sequence continues at coordinate 7,932 of JAXDJM010000186.1, forward strand.
GACTACATCAAAGAGATGTTCAAGACGACCGGGACCCCTGCCGGCCACGGATTCTTGCCAGAGGCGCTGTCGAGCAACGGGGTCCTCAGCTACTGGTTCAACGACTCGACGCCCGGCTTCCGATACATCGGATTGGACACGGTCAACCCGGGTGGCGTCGATTCCGGAAGCATCGGCGACAACCAGATGAAGTGGCTCGAGCAACGGCTCATCGAAGCGTCATCGGTCTATCTCGATGCGAGCGGCAACGAGGTCAAGACAAAGAACCAGGACAGGCTCATCGTTCTGTTCTCGCACCACGGTCTGCGCTCTCTGGACAACGAAGCAAACAAGATGGTCGATCCTTTCCAGGAGCAGATCAGCGACCAGCCGCGCCACCTCGCGGACGAAGTTGCTGCGTTGGTCCACCGTTTCCCGAACGTGATCGCCTGGGTGAACGGTCACACACATAACAACGTCGTGACGCCACGGCCCGACCCCAACAAGAAAACCAACGGGTTCTGGGACATCGGCACTGCCGCGCACATCGATTGGACCTGTCAGTCACGTCTCATCGAGATCGTCGACAACCACGACGGAACCCTGTCGATCTTCGCAACGATGGTCGACCATGCCGCGCCCCTTACTCCGGGAGCGTCCGACCCAGTCCTGAACATGGCATCGGTCTCCCGCGAGCTCTGTGCTAACGATCCGCAGTACGGGTTCGCGTCGAAGGGACCGGGCAAGCCCGAAGACCGAAACGTCGAGTTGATCGTCAAGGCACCGTTCTCCACCGCCGGCACCGTCTAGACAAAGCTCGGCGTCTCTCGAGTTTCCGATCGGGACGCGTTCACCGAAAGGTTCGCGTCGAGTTCGTGTTTCGCTCACAACTCGTTTGCATGCAACACATGCCCGCGTTACATCGCCCCTCTAGCGTGCCGCTCGATCACGACAAAACGAGGAGGCACGGTGGCGAACGTAAGCAGGAGAGGGTTCCTTACCGGCATAGCGGCCGCGGGAGGCGTTGCCCTGGGAGGGCCCGGACTGGGTCGCGCCGTTAGCTCACTGTCGGGATCGATCGCGCGGAAGCTCCCCGATCCCGCATCGTCCGGGATCGATCACGTCGTGGTGCTCATGATGGAGAACCGATCGTTCGATCATTTGCTCGGTTGGGTCCCCGGTGCCGACGGTAAGCAAGCGGGCTTGAGCTATAGAGACAAGAAGGGCGGGGTGCACGCCACGCATTCACTGGCTCCCGATTTCCAGGGCTGTGGCTTCAACGACCCGGATCACAGCTATGAGGGTGGCAGAACGCAGTTCAACCACGGCCGTTGCGATGGATTCCTTCGTTCCGGCGACAACGACGAGTTCGCGATCGGCTTCTACGAGAAGAAAGACCTGCCGTTCTTAGGCGAAGCCGCGACCCAGTGGACGACGTTCGATCGGTACTTCTGTGCCTTCTTGGGACCGACGTTCCCCAACCGGATGTACCAGCATGCCGCCGCCACAGATCGCATCACTAATTCGAGCAGCACGTCCGCGTTGCCGACGATCTGGGATCGGCTGGGCGACGCGGGCCTGGTCGGGACCTACTTCTTCAACGACCTGCCGGTGACGGCTCTGTGGGGATCG
>JAXDJM010000187.1:0-12305 GCA_034665605.1 Actinomycetota bacterium
TCGGATCCGGCGAAGCTGAACGTGACCCTGGTCCCCGAGTGAGTGGATTCAAACGTTCGTCCGAGGGCCCCGAACGCCTCGGTCAACGATGACGCGGCGAGTACGGTCAGGGTTCGCCCCCCAGAGCTCGACGTCGACTGGTGCGATGAGGAGCAGCCCGGAGTGATTGCGATCATCACGATCGCGGCGAAGCAGGGGCTTGCGCGAGTCGCCATGTGCATCGGGAAAGCCTAGGCCCCGTATCCGAAGGATCGGCGGGGCCCTGCACCCGTCAGAAGTAGCATCCGCTCGTGGACGTACAACTGACGAATCCGGCAGGCACGATCCATGACGCTCTCGGTGTTCGCGCCGTAGAAGTCGGGCCCGACAAGGTAGTCCTCGAGATGGATATCGGCCCCCAGGTGCACCAGCCCTTCGGGATCCTCCATGGAGGCGCGTCGGCTGTGATCGCCGAGAGCGCGGCGTCCCTTGGTGCTTACATGAATTGCGACCCCGAAACCGAATACACGGTCGGCGTCGAGCTGAACATCAGCCACCTGAGAGCCCGGCGCTCGGGGACGCTTAGGGCCACTGCTACGCCGGTGCGGAAGGGCCGATCGCTTCATGTCTGGCGCATCGAGCTGACCGACGAGAAAAGTGAAGCAGTAGCTACGGCACGATGCACGTTGGTCATCCGTTCTGTGCGCACACCTCAGAGCCAAGGAGATCGCGATGTATAAGTCCATCGTCGCCGGGACCGACCTATCGACGACCGCAAAGATCGCGACCGATCGCGCAGCGAACCTGGCGCACAAGCTCGATGCGAAGTTGTATCTCGTTCACGCAGGAACCGATCCCGGCGACCCTTTGAAGGAACTGGCTGGTGAGTACGGGGCCGAGGTCGTTGTGAAAGAGGGTCCTCCCGTCGACGTCTTGATCGAGCAAACCGAGAAGCTCGATTCGGCCCTCCTGGTAGTCGGAAGCGTTGGGATGAGCGGCGCGCGCCGATTCTTGCTGGGCAACGTTCCGAACAAGGTGTCCCATCACGCGACGACCGATCTCTTGATCGTCAAGACCGACCCAGCGCCCGAACACGTGGGCGACTACCGCGGGATCCTCGTCGGGGCCGACGGCTCGTCGACGGCGATGCGTGCCGTGGAGATCGCCTCCGATCTCGCCAAGCGTCTCGGGGTCGCGCCGATCATCGTCACGGCCTACCAGCCTCCGACGGAGCAAGAGCTGAAACGGATGCGATCGGATTCTCAGGACCCGGTGGCGCAATGGGGAAGCAGCAAGACGACTCGATCCACCCCAGAAGAGTTTCGCTGGCGCTTGGCGGACGCTGCGCAAGCGGAAGACGTCCTCGAACGAGCGGCAGAACATGCCTCTCGTTTCGGCGTGAAGGCCGACGTGCGCGCCGTAGAAGGAGCCGCTGCGGAAACGCTCATCTCCGTCGCGAAAGAAGAAGATGTCGATCTCATGGTCGTCGGTAGCGTCGGCATGACCGGTGCGAAGCGCTTCGCGTTGGGCAATGTTCCGAACCGCGTGTCCCACCATGCCCCCACGGACGTATTGATCTTGCACACGACGTCTTGACGACTTTCCGTGCGTTGGTCGTCTCGGCTCACCCGGACGACATCGAGTTCGCTTGTGCCGGCACCGTTGCCGCATGGGTCGACGCGGGGGCCGAAGTCACTTACTGCATCGTGACGGACGGATCGACGGGAACACAAGATCGGTCCCTTATGGGCGGTGGGTTGTCCGAGGTTCGAAAGAAGGAATCGCAACGCGCCGCAGACATCGTCGGAGCGAAAGAGATCGTGTGGCTCGACTATCGCGATGGCTATGTCGAGTACTCCCTCGATCTGAGACGCGACATCGCGCGGGTGTTCCGCGGCTCCCGCCCGCACCGTTACCTCGTGATGGACCCCTCGTCGACGGTCGGCGGCTGGTTCGTCAATCATCCCGACCACCGGGCCATCGGTCAGGCGTCGATGGACGTCACGTTGACCGCAGGGACCACCCCGGGCCACTTCCCCGAATTGCTCGATGAAGGCTTCGAGCCGTGGCGCGGCTTGCGAGAGCTGTGGATCATGGGCCCGGGACCTCGTTCCCGCATCGTCGATATCTCGGCTCAGATCGATCGCAAGATCGAGGCACTTCTGTGTCATGCGAGTCAGATCGGCGATCCCGACGAGACCGCTCGATTCGTGAGGACGTTCACGTCGGAGCAGGGCAAGGAGCACGGGTTCGCCCACGCGGAATCGTTCGAGGTGCTCAACCGGGGGCCGGGCTTCCACAACGAGGACGTGCCCGACGACGTCGATGTGGACCTCGCGATCCCGCCCATCGACCCACGATCGGCCCCGTCGCGCCCCCAAACCTAGAAATCGGCCACCGGAGGAGCCCGGTTGGTGAAGGCGGGAACACCGAGAGGGTCTTGCTCGTTACCCATTGTGAGCAGGGCAAATGGGTTTTTCTGAAGTGGAGTTAGGCATACCTAACTGGTAGGCTCGTAAGCTCCGCTACTAGCCACGGAGGACGCCCCATGGCGACCGAAGCTGAAGACATCAAGGTCCAAGAAGAGAACGAGGCCGTCCGCGCCCTGAAGGGTGCCTACAAGTACGGCTGGCACGACGACGTCTCATATACCGAGATCCCTCAGAAGGGGCTGTCGCACGACGTCCTAGACATGATGTCGGATCGCAAGGGCGAGCCCGACTGGATGCGTAAGTTCCGTCACAAGTCGCTCGACATCTTCTACCGCAAGCCGATGCCCTCATGGGGCGCGGACCTGTCGGGGATCGACTTCGAAAACATCTACTACTACATCAAGCCCACCGCTCAGGTGAGCTCGTGGGACGACATGCCCGACGACATCAAGGCCACGTGGGACAAGCTCGGGATCCCCGAAGCCGAGAAGAATTATCTCGGCGGCGTCTCGGCCCAATACGAGTCTGAGTCCGTTTACCACAAGACGAAAGACGAACTGACTCGGCGCGGCATCCTGTTCTGTGACATGGACACGGCCCTGCGCGAGCACGAGGACATCGTCAAGCAGTACTTCGGAACGATCATCCCGCCGGCCGACAACAAGTTCTCCGCATTGAACTCTGCGGTATGGAGCGGCGGTTCGTTCATCTACGTTCCGCCCAACACCGAAGTAGAGATCCCTCTACAGGCGTATTTCCGCATCAACCAAGAGAACATGGGCCAGTTCGAGCGCACCATGATCATCGTCGACGAGAACTCTTGGGTTCACTACGTCGAAGGTTGCTCGGCCCCCGTTTACTCGTCCGACTCGCTTCACTCGGCGGTGGTCGAGATCATCGTCAAGAAGAACGGCCGCGCGCGGTACACGACGATCCAGAACTGGTCGAACAACGTGTACAACCTCGTCACCAAGCGGGCCGCGGCATACGAAGGCGCCATCATGGAATGGGTCGACGGGAACCTGGGATCGAAGGTCACGATGAAGTACCCGAGCGTCTATCTGCTCGGCGAGCACGCGCGCGGCGAGGTCCTGTCGATCGCGTATGCCGGTGAGGGACAGCACCAGGATGCCGGCGGCAAGATCATCCACGCGGCCCCCAACACCCAAAGCGCGATCACGTCGAAATCGATCAGCAAGGACGGGGGCCGAGCCGGATACCGGGGGCTGATCCGGATCGAGGAAGGCGCCGACCACGCGAAGAGCCACGTGATCTGTGACGCGCTGATCCTTGATGACCAGTCCCGCTCCGACACCTATCCGTACATGGAGATCGAAGAGGAGTCTGCAGCCGTCAGCCACGAGGCAACCGTGTCGAAGGTGTCGGACGAGCAACTCTTCTACCTGATGTCACGGGGCCTGTCCGAGGCCGAAGCGATGCAGATGATCGTGCGTGGTTTCATCGAGCCGATAACGAAGGAGCTTCCGCTCGAGTACGCGGTCGAGCTCCAGCGCTTGGTCGAACTTCAGATGGAAGGCTCGGTCGGCTAACTCTCTTCGATAAACCCCTTGAGCTAAGCCGGCGCAAGGGCGATGCTGGCTACCGATGGAATCTTTCATTCCCCATGCCGGGCGCACTTCTTTTCGCCGGCTCCTGCCGCTGATCGTCTCGACGTGCCTCGTCACCGGGATGCTCGTCCCGCTTGCCCTGGCTAGCTCCAGTAGCTCGGCCGACCAGCAGTACCTGTGGGTCGTCCACCTGACCGGCAAGAACACGCGGTCGCATCAATTCGACAACAAGGCCGATAACCCCGATGACCACGTCCATTGGACGGACGATCAGGATTACGAGGGCCACGCCCAGTTCCAGTTCCAGCTCGATTCATCGGGAGCCGTGCAAACCGTGGGAAGCGTCACGGGGGCCTACGACGCGGCAAGCTGGTCGATCAGGGGCCACAACGGGGACAAGGGCGATTTCAGTTGCGATTCGGTCCCGCTGACCACGACCTCGTTCACCCCTCAGGTGAGCGGACAATCCGACGGCTCGACCATCACGCTGCACGTCAGTTTCGCCGGGGCCAGCGAGAGTAACGAGGACACCGATTGCGGGGCCGAGTTCACCGCACGGGCAGGAACGACGTTCAATCTCGACGATTCGCTCCAGCGTTGCGAGACCCACGGGATCCCCGTCTCACTCGCCGCAGGGCAAGTGAACGAGTCGTGCTTGAAGGACGACCCCCGCCCCGAGGACCAGAACACCCAGCGGGACATCACCGACAACTGGTCGATCAACGTGATGCGAACTCTCGCCAACTCGTCTCCTAGTGGATCCTCCAGTGCCAGCTCGTCGTCAAGCGCTTCGGCGGTGCCGAGTCCGTCCCAGAGCTCCTCGATGTCGAGCCCGGCCCCCAACCCGAGTCCCAGTCCCAGTCCCAGCTCAGGCGCGAGCACGACGAAGCGCGCGGTTCTGTTGGTGCTCCGCAAACACCTCAAGGCCACCGGAGCAGTGGCAATGACGAGCTGGGGGGCAAAAGAGTGCGTCCAAGAGGTACCCGTCGACATCGAGCGTCAGCGCGGTAGCAACTGGATCCACGTCAAATCGCTGACCACAGACAGCGTGGGATTCTTCAGCGCCAACCTCCTCGACGTTCCGGCAACCTACAGAGCCGTCGCGCCGAAGACAAAGAAGGGTGACGCGACCTGCGCGGCGGCCACTTCGAACACGAAGAAGCACAAGCACTAGCGAAAGGAAGTCCTGTGCTCAAAGATGCCCGCGTCCATCCCACTCTGCCCGCCCAAGATTTCGAGCGCGCCAAATCGTTCTATAGAGACAAGCTCGGCCTCGAGCCCCAGCTCGAAACCGCCGGGGGTGCGTTCTACAGCGTTGGTGAGCGCACGCGTTTCTTGCTTTTCCCGACACAAGGAAAGCCGAGCGGCGCGCACACGCAGGTTGGGTTCACCGTCACGGACGTGGAATCCGAGGTCCGCGCTTTGCAGGCCAAGGGCGTGGAATTCGAGGAGTACGACTATCCCCAGCTAAAGACCGAGAACGGCATAGCGAAAACTCCCGTGGGCAAAGCCGGGTGGTTTAAAGACTCCGAGGGGAACATGATCGGTCTGATCGAGTTCGACGACCCGCCGGACTGAAAGAAAAGATTTCCCTTGAGCGGAAGACGGTGCTGAATCCGCTGGCCCGTGGCCGTTCTAGCGTCGAGGACCGAAGCCGAAGCGCTCCGAAAAGATGCGATGTCGCTCGATCCCGGCCCGCTGGAACTGTTGCGTCAAGGCGGTCACCATCGCTGGGGGACCGCACAGCATGATGGCCCTGTCGGCTAACGGTCCAACAAGATCCTCGATCAGGTGAGCATTTGGCACTCCTTGCTCGTCCTCGGCGACAAGAACGACCTTGAAGTTCGGAAGTTTGGCTGCGATCGCTTCGAGCTCGTGCAAGAAGTGCGCTTCGGCTCGTTCTTTGACGCAGTAGACCAACTCGACGTCGTATGAATCGCCCTCGAGCGAGCGCGCCATGCTGAGAAAAGGAGTGATCCCGATCCCGCCGGCGACCCACATCTGGGTCGTGCTCGGGACGTTGAGGTAGGAGAACTCGCCGTACGGGCCTTCGATCAACGCAGCCGCGCCGGGGGTAAGTCTGTGCAGCGCCGTCGTGAACGTTCCTACCGCTTTTATCGCGAGTCTCAGCTCGGTTTCCTTCGCGGCCGAGGTTAGAGAAAAGGGATGGAACTGGTCTCTCACATCACCGGGACGCACCACGATCATGGCGCTCTGCCCCTTCGATTGGAAGCTGACGGGGTGGAACTGGGCGTTGAACTCATCCGAATAGAACGTGGCGTACACGAACTGGCCTGGGATCGGATGTAGAGGCTTCCCTCTGGGTTCCATCGTTATCTCGACGATGCTGGGATCGAGCTCCCGCACATTCGTGACGAGATACGTGTGCCTCTCCACCAGGACGTTCCCGAATACGGACCGATAAAGGAATGCAGCTACCGCCGCGATCGAGAGAGTCGTGAGATAGATGGTCAGAACGTGAGAGGAGGCCTTGGTACCGGGTGTCAGGAACACGTGCGCCAGGGCCAGAACGAAGATGGCTCCGAGCGCCCGCTGGACGTAGACGAAAACCTCGTGGACGAGCCGGACGTAGAGCGTCGCTACGATCGCGAAGCTCATGGTTACGAACGCGACAACTCCGAACAAGATGATCTTGCCTGCCGAAGGCGTGAAGAGGCCAAGCGCGGCCGATGCCGACAGAGTTGCGCGACTTGCGATGATCAGACAGACGTGAGCGAAGATCAGTAGATACGCGATGCGACCGTTGACGCGATGAGTTCTGTACAGCGCGTCCAGCCCGCCAAATAGCCTCTGGATGAACCCGAGGCGGGCTGCCAAAATGATGTTGAGCGCGTAAGCCGATATCCCGGCGAGCGCAAAGGCGACGGCGATGGCGTCGAGCGATGCTCCCGTGCTTGTGAATCTCTGGCTCAGTGGAACCGCCCGCGCCCACATAACGATGGGCGCGGCGATGAGAACGGCAAGGATTAGGGGGCCGCGGGCGGCGCGCCGTGACAACACTCCTTATTGGAACACGCACGGGCCGATGGTCGATTGAGCTGGGATTGCGTCGTCGAGTCCGGGCGCGGAGCTTCAGAGGCTCTCATTGGATGGATAATCCAACGACATGGATCCGGGCGCCGATCAACCTAAAAGATGGGTGCCTGCTGATTTCGGGATCGGACGTCTTTTTGACATAGTTCGGGAAGCCATCATCATTGCCGACGCGGCCGAGGGATCGATCCTGCTGTGGAATCCGGCGGCGTCGACGATCTTCGGTTACTCCCCAGAAGAAGCGGTCGGGATGCCGTTGCAGAGCTTGATCCCCGAGCGCCTGCGCGGGGCTCACCTCGCAGGGCTCGCCAGGTATCACGAGACCGGCCACGGCACCCTCATCGATCAGCACACGATTCTGGATCTACCGGCCGTAAAAAGAGACGGCCAAGAGATCGATATCGAGATGTCCCTGACGCCGATCGAAGGGTCGAGAAGCGACGGCAGATATGCGCTCGCGATCATCCGCGACGCGACGGAACGGAAACGGTTGAGCCAGGCTAAAGAGGACTTCGTCGCGATGGTCGTCCACGACCTGAGATCGCCGATGGCAGTCATCAAAGGCTTGAGCGCCACGATGCTCGACCAGTGGGCCGGCCTCGCGGAGGAACAGAAGTTGAGGTGTCTCGATGCGATGTCGCGCAACGTCGACACGGCTATCAACATGATCTCCGACGTGTTGCGGCTGGCGGCGATCGAATCGGCCGGCTTCTCATATGAGATCCGTCCCTTCGCAATCGGACCTTTGATCGAAAGTGTTTCCGACGATTTCCTTCGAGCGCACCCCGGCCGGGCGATCGATCTCGACATCTCCGCCGATCTCCCGGCGGCGGAGGGCGACGAAGCCAAGACCGGTCAGGTACTCCACAATCTGCTGTCCAACGCGGTCAAGTTTTCACCCGAGGAGTCGTCCGTCGAGGTCTCCGCGGTCGCGACCGACGAGTGGGTCCGCGTTTCCGTTCGCGACCAAGGCGTGGGTATCGCGACGGAGAACCTCGGGATGGTCTTCGAGAAGTTCGGTCGCGTATCGGAAGAGGGCGACCCACCAGCCGGTGGAACCGGCCTCGGTTTATATATCGCTCGCGAGATGATCGAAGGTCAAGCCGGTTCGATGTCCTTGGAGAGTGAACGGGGCCAAGGTGCAACCTTCAGTTTTCAACTCCCCGTCGCGAAGACGACCGGCGGTCAGTAAACGACAGGCGTTTCTTGGGCCCACGGACGAGCCGTCTCGATCTGTGACGCGATCCTGATCAGCAGATCCTCGCGTCCGTAAGCAGCAACCAGTTGCACGCCGATCGGCAGTCCATCGTGGATGGTGCTAGGTACCGAGATCGCCGGTTGTCCCGTGACATTGAAAGGCGCCACCAGGTTGACGATCGCACTCGACTTCATCAACCCCCGCAAGGGGTTGTCTTCCGTCGGCACCCACTCGCCGTGCGGGGGTGGGGATTCTGGGATCGTCGGGGTCAGCAACAGATCGAAGTCGTTCCACCAGGTTGCTCCTCGACGCGCAGCGAGGTGGATCGATTCGATCGCGTTCACGTACTGGAGTCCCGTTATCGAAGCTGCCATCTCGGCGAAGGACCACGTCCCCGGTTCGACGTCGGCTTCGGTGATCCGCTTTCCGGTCTTCGCGCTCCAGAAATCGAGCTCGTACCTGGTCCACGTCGCGATCACCGCCACGATGTGAGCGGGAAGCACTTGGTCGTCGAGCTCTGCCGGTGAGGCTTCTTCGACGCGATGACCGAGCTCTTCCAGAAGCTTCGCGGTGCCTTCCGCTGCCGCCGCACACGAAGGATCTGTCGGCGTCGCGTTGCCAAAGGCAGATGTCCGAAGCCCGATCTTGAGCGATCCTGGATCGGCCCCCACCTCGTCGACCAGCGGCCGGGCGAACGGGGGCGCCGAGTACGGATCGCCCGGCATCGCACCGCTCATCGCGTCGAGCAAACCCGCGCAATCTCGTACCGACCTTGTGAGCGCTCCACGAACGACAAAGCCGTGCCAGGCCTCTCCTTGATCCGGTCCCAAAGACACTCGGCCGCGCGTCGGCTTCAGCCCCACCAGCCCGCACTCGCTTGCAGGGACGCGGATCGAACCGCCGCCGTCGCCGGCCGTTCCCGCGGCCACCATGCGACTGGCAACGGCGGCGGCCGTTCCACCGCTGGAGCCGCCGGGCGAGTACCCAAGCTTCCACGGATTGTGCGTCGGTCCGTAAGCCTCCGGCTCGGTGGTCGGGATGAGCCCAAGCTCGGGGCAGTTGGTCTTGCCCACGAATACGAAGCCGGCGTCGCGCAGCTTTGCGTGCGAATACGAATCGTCGGGCTCGGTCCAATCCAGTTCTTTGAGGAAACGCATCCCGCAGTGGAACCGATCGCCGGCAGTGTGGCCGTCGAGATCCTTCACGACCATGGGTACTCCGCCGAAAGGCCCGGTGGGCGGTCCGGAAGCGGCCGCGTCTAGAGCCTTGTCGAACAGGGGATGGATCACCGCGTTCACCTGAGGGTTGAGACGCTCGATCCGTTCGATGGCGTGCTCGACGAGCTCCAGGGCTTTGATCTCCCCTCGCGAAACGAGCTCGGCCTGCCCGGTGGCATCGAGATCGTGCAGCTCTGCATCCACGGCGGCCAAGACTACGCCGAGCCCTGCATCCATCCGTTCGGGATCTTCGTACGTATACAGACAAAGCCCGACGGTTAGTGGGGGGGTTCCGACGATGCTGAGGCACGGGTGAGAAGAACCACGCTCTATGTCGTTGTCGTCATGTCCTTGGCGGCCGGCCTGCTCGCAGTGTGGGTTCCGCAGGCCGCAGCCACGTTCCACTTGATAAAGGTGCGTGAGGTGTACGCGGGTTCGACCACCAACCCGACGTCGCAGTACGTCGAGCTGCAGATGTTCTCGGCGCAGCAGATATTCCTCGCGGGACACACGCTTAGCGTTTACGACGCGACCGGGAAAGATGTCGGCGATTTCACCTTCACCAGCGTCGTCACCAACGGCGCGGCGCAGGCTTATGTGCTTCTCGCCACGCCTCAGGCGGAGTCGCAATTCGGTGTGACCGCGGACCTGGCGATGACCCCGGTTCTGACCCCGGGCGGGGGCAAGGTGTGCTGGGCGACCGATCAAACACCACCGATCGACTGCGCGTCGTGGGGCAACTACAGCGGGCCCGCGGACGACGCCGGGAATCCCTTCGCGCCTAGTACGGGCATAGCCCTAGGCAGCGCGATGCAGCGAAAGATCGCAGGCGGTACGGACCCGAACGGGCTGGATGCCGGCGACGACACGAACGACAGCGCAACGGATTTCCAGATCGCCCAACCCGATCCACACTCGAACGGTGGGACGAGCCCGAGTAGCACGCCTCCTCCGTCGGGCAAGACCCATGCCCGAACGATCTCGCTGGACATCCAGCACAGGTCGGCGTCGGGCAAGGTGAAAGTGACCGACGGCTTCGACGCGTGCAGCAACAAGGTCCCTGTGAAACTGCAACGCAAGAAAAAGATGGGCTGGACGACCGTCGATTCGGGCCGGACGACCAAGGCCGGCGCCTACTCACTGACCGCAGGCGATTCGGGCACGTTCCGAGCCGTCGCTCCCAGGCACCCGGTCGGTGACGACGACTGCCTGAAAGCGACCTCGAAGCCCCGCAAGGAGTAACGCACCTAAGAGGAACTGCGCTCAGACCGGCGAATAGTTGGCTTGATGCGTGGGCTAAGAGCGATCCTTCCGGCGATAGTTGCCTTGACTCTCGCGGCTGCACTGGTGCCACCTGCAGCTGCCGGCTCGACCTCGTCCTCGTCCAAGGGTGTCCACACCGTCATCGCCATCATCGACAGCGGCATCAACCCCTACAGCATCGCGTTCCGCGATAACTCGCCCGAGGCGTTCAAGGACCCCTCGACCTACATACCGGGCTATCCGAAGGGAACGCCTGCACTTCACATCCACCTAAACCTGCCGTACGACCAGGCCGTCAAGAAAGACGCGGCTGTGTGGGCGCAGATTCAGCCCGGCAAGCTGTACTGGATCCCGGGCACCCGGATCGTCGGTGCGATCTCTCTTGGGGCGGGCGGGACCAACTGCCCCAACGTCACCGAGATCCCACCCGCGTCCTCTGAGCTACAGGGGAACTGTCAGGAGCATCGGATCCTCGACGACTTGGGCCACGGGACGATGACGGCCTCGCGCGCGGCCGGCGATCCTCATTCGCTGGATCCCACCGCGAAGATCGTCGAGGTAGAAGGGCTCGGGGGCTCGAGCGCCAAGTGGGCCGCGGATCAGGGATGGATCGACGTCCAAACAAACTCGTGGCTGAGCCTGGCGCCACCTCCGGTCCCGGCCGGCGTCGCTCCTGCATTCAAGTATGCCGCGAAGCACATGCTGACGCTTGCCGCGTCCGGCAACGGAAGCGCGTTCATAGCCGGCGTCGCTCCGACACCGACATACCTGCTGTCGACAGCGCCACCCGGCGTAGTCCTGGTAGGTGGCGACGACAACGGAAAGATGACGTTGTGGGCAGGGGCTCCACCGCACGTCGTTGCGGACGCGTACTCCGGCTATGCCGCGAACTTCCACGACAACGGCCCGATGAAACCGGACCCCGAGGCGTGCTGTACGAGCGCCGCTTCGCCGTATGCAGCCGGGGGCGCGGGGGCGATCATCAAGGCCGCACGCGAGGTGCTCGGCGACACGTCGACCGGTGTGCACGATGGAGTAATTGCGCAAGGCACTGCCGGGCTCGTTTCAAAAGGCCCGCTTGCCGACGGGAAGTTCACACTCGACGAACTGAAGGACGTGTTCTTTCACACTGCCGAAGCTCGTCCCGCCGAAGGTAAGGACGACGGCGCCATCCACTGGTCAGGCGAGCCGCGGCCCCCCGATCACACCGAGTTCGGTCCCGGCGCCAACCCGTTCTGCATCGGGTGCATGACCACGCCGGTCGAATGGAAGCAGATCCCCGACGCGGCAAGCGCCTACGCGCTTATCGGTTACGGCGGTATCAACGAGCGATCCGTCGCACTGGCGCAAAAGGTGCTGCAAGGTTCTGCAGCCCTTCCCGCCAGGCCCACCGAAGATGCCCAATATCAGCTCGACCAGCAGATCCGCGAGATCATCTTCTCGAATCAATAATCGCGCGGGGTTTCTAACTCCGCTCTCCTAGACTCAGTGCGTGCGAACGTTTGACGTCGCGATCGTGGGTGGCGGTGTCATGGGGGCCGCAACCGCCCGGAGCCTTGCCGGCCGCGGTGCCAAAGTCGTCCTATTCGAACGG
>JAXDJM010000188.1:0-4989 GCA_034665605.1 Actinomycetota bacterium
CTGCTGGATGATGAAGAAGACGGCGAACGCTATGAACACCAGCCACATCAGTCGCTTTAGTGTCATTTGGCCACAAGCATAGCGGCCGGACACCCGACGGGCCGGAAATATCGAGATCGCGAAGCCGCAGGTCAGGACCTTGCGGCCGACCACCATCCCAGCCACAGACGCCTCGACGTCCGCAGGTGCTCCCGCTCGCGCGAGAACACCTCGAGGGTGACCGTCCCGTCGTAACCCGCCTCCTGCAGCTGACGGGCGACCTGCTTCCAGTCGATCGTTCCGGCCCCCAAAGGCAGGTGGAGGTCCTGCTCTCCTCCGCGGTTGTCGGACAGATGAACGTGGACCAGACGGTCGCCGAACGCGTCCAGCAGCGACTTGGCCCGGTTCTTCTCGTGCTTGCCGAGCCTGAGGTTGGCGTGCCCGACATCGAGGTGGAATCTGGCCTCGGGTATCCCGTCCAGGATGGCGCCGATGTCATCGACGTCGGCGAACAGGCGATCGAGGTTCTCGACCATGATCGTGATCCCCCGCTCGGATGCGTCTTCCACCAGCCCGGCGATGGCATCGACGTTTGCGGCACGAACGGCGTCTATCGCGGTCAAGGGGACACGCTGATCGGGATGGACGTTCACGAACTCGACGCCCGCATCGGCGAAAGTGTCGAGTCCCCGTCGATAAACGTCTCGCGCGGTCTTACGCAGGTCGTCGAACAACGAGGCGATCGGGGGGTACCACGCCGTGTGGCCGACAGACCCAAGGCCGAGGTCGCCGATCAACCTGCCGATCTCCTTGCCGTCAACGTTCCACGCGGCGGGAGGCTCCAGCGTGAGATCGATGAAATCGAAGCCGTCCTCGGCGATGCGATGGATCTCTTTGAGGACGGAGCGGCCGGGAAAATTCATCGCTCCAACGAGCATCGACGGGAATCTACACGTCGCCGGCACCGGCGGCTGCCTGCCGTGCGGGTAGGTTCTTCCATATGAGTAGCAATTCCAGCCGCGGAGCCTTCTTCGACCTCGATCGGACGCTGATCCCGGGCTCGAGCTTGTTCCTCCTAGCTCGGGGTCTCTACGACCGCGACATGTTCCGGGTTCGGGACATCCTGCGTTTCGGGTGGGGACAGGTGATGTTTCGCCTCCAGGGCGAGCGAACGCGGAACATGGCCAAATCGAGACGCTCGACGCTCGAGTTCGTGGCCGGTCGAAGGCGTCAAGACATCATCGATTGGGGCCGGGAGATCGCCGAAGAGCGAATCATCCCCCGCGTCTACCAAGACATCGCGACCGTCATCAAGGGTCATGCGCAACGCGGCGACCAGACATTTTTGGTCACCGCGGCTCCGATCGAGCTTGCAGAGATCGTTGCCGCGGAGCTAGGGATGTCGGGTGCGGTCGCTACGGAGGCGGAGGTCGACGACGATGGTTTCTACACCGGTCGACTGGTCGGTCCCGTCATCCACGGCGCGGAGAAGGCGAAGGCCGTCGCCGAGATATCGGCCCGCTACGGCATCGAGCTTGCCGACAGCGCGGCTTATTCGGATTCGATCAACGACCTCCCATTGCTCGAATCGGTGGGTTACCCGCACGCGGTCAACCCGGAGCACGAGCTGAGACGACTCGCTTTGACGCGCGGCTGGCCGATCCACGAGCTCCGCACACGACGCCGTGCTCTCTTGATAGGTGTTCCTGCTGGACTTGGTGGTGCAGGTCTGTTCGTGTCGGGGCTCGCGCTGGGCGCGTATCTCGAACGTCGCCGCGCTGCCGCGTCACCGGTCGAGCGCGTCAAGCGAGCGGCGCGGCGCGTACGCTTCTAGTTTCCCAAGCGACCCAAGGAGACATCGATGCTCTTTTTCGTAAAGCAGGTTCATACGCCCGATCACTGTCCGGTCGGTCGCGGAAGCGGACCGGAGACTCTTTTCAACGAAAATGCTGACGGTGTCCAGATCAGATTCGGAATCGTCGACGCCACCAAGCACACGATGTATTTCCTGGTCGAGACCGACGATCTGGATGCGATCCGGAACTTCCTCGCGCCCGGGATCGGTCATTGCGTGACGGAGATCAATCCCGTGTCACACCTGCCGGCGTTCGCGCCCTAACGTAAGGAGCTTTCCGAGCCGAGCAATGGAATTACTTCCTCGGTGAACTTCTGGATCGATTCTTCGACAAGCTCCACCGTGCCAAAGACCACGAGGTCGATCGTCGTGACACCGATCTCGCTCAAGCGGCCGATCGATTCGACCATCGCGTCGACGGGACCGCTCAGTGGAAACTTCGGATTGGCGGAGTCGGAGAACCACAGCGGCGTTTGATAGAGCAGCTCGAGATCGGCGAGTGACCTCCCGTTGTGGTCGAGCAACTCGGTGAGATCGGCGATGCGCTTGGCAACTGCATCGATCCCGGCCCCCTGTCCGCGGCCCGTCGTTATTGCCCAGCCATCTCCAAGCTTCGCAACCCGCCGCAGGGCAGCGTCCGTGTGTCCGCCCACAAGGATCGGGATGGGAGCGGTGGGGGCCGGAAGGAACCCGGCAGATTCCCACTTATAGAAGTCGCCGTCGAAGCTCGCCGGCTTACCCGACCAGATCGCCCGTAACGCAGCGACGTATTCGTCGAGCCGCGCGCCCCTGCGGTCGTAGCCGATGCCTACCGCATCGAACTCTTCGCGCATCCATCCCGCACCCACACCCAACACGATCCGACCCGGCGCGAAGCGCTCGATCGTTGCCAGCACCTTGCCCAAGACGATCGGATGGCGATACGAAGCGATGAGCACGCCAGTGCCGATCCGTACGTTCTCGGTCGCTCCGGCGAGAAATCCGTACAACCCAAGCGGGTCGAAGAACGGATCGTCGGGAGTGAGTGGATATGCACCGTCGCGGGAATACGGGTACTTCGAGTCCAGGTCGGCCGGCGTGAACAAGTGGTCGAACATCCACACGGAGTCGAGCCCGAGGCGTTCCGCGGTTCGAGCCACCGCGAGGATCGCGTCCTCGTCGGTACCCGGTTGTGAGTTAGGAAGCTGCAATCCGAATCTCATGGCAGATCTAGAAATCGGCGATGATCTCCTGTACCTGGACGTGGCTGATGGTGACAAACTCCGGAACGCGCTGCGGCACCATTTCGGCCGCAGCCTTGGCTTGCTCTTCGGACTCGAAGACGACCGTGGAGTAACCCTGGCCCCCACTCGGGGCGAGCCAGTAACCGTGGATGGCGCCCGGGGCCTGCTTCACGCCGGGGACGACTTGACTGCGGAGGTGCTCCAGCGCCTCGTCCTCTTTCCCCGACTCGATCGTCACCGCAACTAGTACCGCGTACATACCGATCTCCTCTCGACTGGCCTGTCCGATCGAATCTACGGCACCTGGACACCATCGCCACCCGTCGCCTGTTTCCGGACTTGCGTTCTGGGCAACATGCTCTCACCACATATCCCCGGGGTGCGCGTAGTGTCCTGCGGTCCTAGCCAGGAGGTGCTTGATGAGCAGAGCCGTCAAAGTTTTGGTCGCCACGCTGGCAAGCGTCTTCGTCCTTGCGTCGGTTGCCCTTGCGGCTCTTCCAACGGCCGGAGCCACCTACAAGGGCGCGACCATGGACAAGGGCCACGTCTTCGGCAGCGTAAAGCTGGTAGCCGAAACGTCGCGCAAGCTAAGCGTCGTCCGCGTCAAGGACCATTGCGGAAAGGTGTACCGATTTCACGACGTCAAGGTCGGAAACGATGGTTCATTCAAGGCGGTGAAGAAGAACTCGTCTGGAGGACCGATCTTCACGATCGACGGTCAATTCACTTCCGCGAGCAAGGCCAAGGGAGGTACGTCCCAGTATCACTGCCAAGGCGCCATCACGACCTACGTTGCGAAAAAGCAATAACGGGCAAGCTCTCCCACCCGCCGCCACGAAAGATGAGGAATAGGAAAAGCTAGGACGCGGTTGCGTTGATCGTCACACCGGGAAGCTTGATGCTCGATCCGGTTTGGAACGGTTGCACGGCTTCTTGCAGAGCGTCGCGGAGTTTCTCGATGTCGTCGGCACCGAGTTGCTTCACGACCGACGCGACCGGACCGGCAACCTGCGTCCAGAACTCCCACGCCTCGTCGAAGGATCCGTAGTTCCACTCGACTCCCATATCTTCGGTGGTCACGTCGGCGAAGCCGGCTTCGGTCAGCATGGAACGGATCTTGTCGTGGTCCGCCAGCGAAAAGATTCCCCCGGGACCGAAAGGATCTCCACTCGGCTGATGCCCCAGTTGCGTCATGGTCATTCCGGTCACCGTTAACCACGGGTTCTGCTCGGGGCGCCCCCATACGGACAGAGCGATGCGCCGATCGTCCTTGAGCACTCGCCGGCACTCGTTCATGGCCGCCTCGGGGTCGATCATCAGCATGAATCCCCAGCGACAGATGATGCCGTCGATGCTGTCGTCGGCTAGATCCATCTTCTCCGCGTCGAGAACTCTCGTTTCGACGTTTTTCAGTCCGGCCTCCGCAACGCGCCGGGCGGCGACCTCGACCATGCGCGGAGCAAAATCTGTCTCGATCACCCTTCCCGACCCGACTCGTTCGGCTGCAAGGAGACCGCTGTCGCCCGGACCTCCCGCCAGGTCGAGGATCGTGTCCCCATCGCGCGGCTGCACGTTGTCGACCAGCCACGTAGCAACGTGCCCCGTCGTCTTTGACATGAAGTCGCGGTAACGCTCCCAGCCCGCGGACATCTCATCCCACACGGCCCGGCTCTTGGCTCGCGGATCGTCGACCATCGGCGCACTCTAGCGAATCGCGTCAGTCGCGTGGAGCCGGCGGCGCTGCCAGTCTGAAGCCCCGTGCTCATCTAGCTCTCCCTTCCAGAAAAGTGCATTGTGTGCGTTGCCGGCGACCCCTACCCTGAGGACGGTGCGTATCTCAAGGGTTCTCGCCATCGCTGTCGTCTGTGCCGTCGCTTTCGGCGGCACCCTCGCACCCCCGGCCACCGCCACGGACGACGCTTTAAACCGAAG
>JAXDJM010000189.1:0-6978 GCA_034665605.1 Actinomycetota bacterium
TTCTGTCGAGGACCGGCGCATCTCTGTCATGCGCTCGTCGGGGCCGGGAGGTCGATCGTTGAGTTCTCTCGTGCTGCTGTGACCGGCATCGAACCGGGCGTGCACCAACTCGGTGGTTTCACCATCACCGCACTGGACATCCCCCACAAAGGGGGCCGCGCGTTCGGATACCGCGTCGACGACGGCACTGCACGAGTTGCTTACCTTTCGGATCACAATCCGACATCTTTTGGGCCCGGCGCCGATGGGCTCGGCGAGCTCCATCCCAATGCTCTCGAGCTATGCCGCGACGCCGACCTGTTGATCCACGACTCGCAGCACACCGCGCAGGAGCTCCCGGATAAGTCGTTCCTGGGTCACTCATCGATCCACTACGCGATCGGCCTCGCGCGCGCCGCCGGAGTCAAAGAGGTTCTGATGTTCCATCACGATCCAGACCGCACGGACGGTCAGATCGATGCCCTCGTCGCCGAGCTTGCCGGTTCGATGCCGGTCACAGCAGCACGAGAGAACTCAACGATCGACCTCCCGGCCCCGACGAGCGCATGACAGAGATGCGCCGGTCCTCGACAGAAGCGATCGTCGTGGGATCGGGCCCCAACGGTCTTGCTGCGGCGATAACGCTCGCCCGCTCCGGCGTATCCGTGACAGTCTTCGAAGCATCAAACAAGCCGGGCGGAGGATGCCGCTCGGAAGAGCTGACCGGACCGGGATACGTGCACGACACATGCTCGGCGATCCATCCCCTCGCAGCCGCATCCCCTTTCTTCAAGTCGATCCCGTTACGAGACCTCGGGGTCGATCTGATCCAGCCCCCGGCTGCATTGGCGCATCCGCTGGATGGGGGCCGCGCGGTCGTGCTGGAGCGATCGATAGATGCCACAGCAGCGGAGATGGGAAACGACGCACAGGCCTACCGCGAACTGATGACCCCTCTCGTTCACAACGTCGACGCACTCGTTGCCGACTTCATGGGGCCGCTTCGCTTCCCGCGTCATCCACTTCCGTTCACGTCCTTCGGCCTCAAGGCCCTGCGATCGGCATCCGGCTTCGCGCGCTCCAGATTCGACGAGCCAGAGGCACGAGCTTTGTTCGCAGGGATCGCCGCGCACTCATTTCTTCCCCTGACCGCTCTTACGACTGCGGCGTACGGTCTGATGCTCGCCGCCATAGGTCATGCGATCGGGTGGCCACTTCCCAGGGGCGGGTCGCAACGCATAACCGATGCTCTGGTCGCCGAGCTCACGTCTCTTGGTGGACGGATCGAAGCGAACCATCGCGTAACCGATATCGATGAACTCCCTCCGGCTGCTGCCTATCTCTTCGACGTCACTCCCAAACAGCTGCTCGCGATCGCAGGCAAGCGGCTACCGGACCGCTACCGCCGCAAGCTCGAGCGTTACCGTTACGGGCCGGGTGTGTTCAAGATCGACTACGCGTTGGCCGAGCCCGTGCCATGGACGGCACCGGGGTGTTCGCGTGCTGGAACGGTCCACTTAGGCGGAACGCTTGATGAGATCGCCGTATCGGAACAAACGACGGCCGATGGCCTCTACGCCGATCGTCCTTACGTACTGGTCGCGCAACAGAGTTTGTTCGACGATTCGCGCGCGCCGCACGGGAAGCACACCTTGTGGGCCTACTGTCACGTCCCTTCCGGTTCCACACGCGACATGATCGAGGCGGTGGAGGGACAGCTCGAACGCTTCGCGCCGGGCTTCAAAGACGTTGTCGAACGAAGGCATGTGATGAATCCCGCAGACCTCGAGCGACGGAACGCGAACTACGTGGGGGGCGACATCAACGGCGGACTCTCGGACATGCGTCAGCTCTTCACAAGGCCGGTGGCCCGGATCGATCCGTACACGACGCCATGTGACGACATCTATATGTGCTCGTCGTCGACTCCACCGAGCGGCGGCGTGCACGGGATGTGCGGATATCACGCTGCCCGTTCCGTGCTCAAGCGTTCGTTCGGGGTAGCTATCCCTTCGTGAAACTCAAAGCCGGATCCACAGTCGTCGCACCAGATACCGACCAGGACGTCGATGTCGAAGACGTAACCGAGGTCGACAAGCCGTGGCTCGTGATCGTGTGGAACGATCCGATCAACCTGATGTCGTATGTAACTTGGGTCTTGCAGAAACTATTTGGATACAGCAGGCCGAAAGCGACGAAGCTCATGTTGCAGGTCCATCAGGAAGGCCGCGCCGTCGTTTCGAGCGGGTCGCGCGAAAAGGCAGAGCTCGATTGCTTCCGTCTCCACGCTCACGGACTGTGGGCCACTATCTCAA
Source organism: Actinomycetota bacterium (assembly GCA_034665605.1). GTDB lineage: Bacteria > Actinomycetota > CADDZG01 > CADDZG01 > WHSQ01 > JALZGD01. The sequence goes on from JAXDJM010000189.1 coordinate 2,295, forward strand.
AGAGCTACTAGTGCCATCCATCTCCAGAAAGCGAAGCGGGCGGGTCCGCCTCGCCCTCGACGACCAGGAAGCCCAGATCATGCGGGAGCTCATCCGCGAGATGGAGACGCTGCTCGAGGCCGACATCCCGCGAGTGGATGCCGTCGTCTCCCGGCTGTTTCCGGACGCTTACGACGACGCCGACGAGTCCGAGCGGTTTCGCGAGCTCATCGGCGACCAGCTGCACGACGCGAAGCGGGCGGCGTTGCGGACGGTCAAGGAATCGTTGGGGACCGAAGGAAAAGTGTCGGTGACGCTGGCCCCCGAGAACGCCGAGGAATGGCTCCGGGTGCTGACCGACCTCAGGCTCGCCATCGGAACCCGCCTCGAGATCGACGACGCCAAGATGTCGGCGGACATCGACCCCGGCGACCCCGATGCGCAGGCCCTTCTCCTGCTTCATTGGTTGGGATGGACGCAGGAACTATTGGTAGAAGCCATCGACCGCTAGTCTGACAGTCGGCGGATGCGGGCAAAGCAATAGGAGAGATAGATGGAACTCGAAAAAGGCACTGCTGCACCGGACTTCGAGCTACCAGACCAAGACGGCACCATTTGGAGCCTCGAGAAACTTGCCGGCAAGAAGGCCGTCCTGTTCTTCTACCCGGCGGACGAGACGCCCGGTTGCACCCAAGAGGTATGCGATTTCCGCGACTCGTACGAGTACTGGCAAAAGGATGGATACGTCGTGCTCGGGGTGAGCCCGCAGGATGCCGCGTCCCACAAGGCGTTCATCGCGAACCACGAGCTCACGTTCCCGTTGCTGGTCGACGAAGACCTCGCCGTCGCCCGTAAGTACGGTGCCGTAGCCGATCAGGATTCAGAGTGGAATGGGATACCGATCCTCGTCAAGCGTTCGACATTCGTGATCGACGAGAACGGAGATATCGCCGAGGCCTTCTACGGCATCCGCGCGAAGGGCCACGTCGCCACACTCCGCAACACTCTGTCTGTCTGACGCACCGTCGCTACGGGTGAGCCGTCCGTCGCAACGGGGTGCTATATCCGTTCGCGCAGCCAGGCGAGATCTTTCTCGATATCCGGCCACGGCGTCTCGCAGATAACCGCGGGCGCCTTGGACGCTTTGACCATGTCGACGATGACGTCTGGGTCCATCTGCCCGGAGTCGAAATTCGCGTGACGGTCGGCCCCCGAACCGGCGGCATCGCGCGAGCTATTCGCGTGCACCAGATCTATCTTCCCCACGGCTTTGAGTACGCGATCTACGGCATCGCTGAGATCTTCACCGGCCGCGTGCGCATGACAAGTGTCGAAGCAGAAACCGACGTCACAGTCGGCAAGGTGTTCCCATAGCTCTGCGATCACGTCGATCTTGCGGCCCATCGCGTTATCGCCGCCGGCCGTGTTCTCGATCAACAACGGCACCTTGCACTCGACGTCGTCGAAGACTTTGCGCCATCTGACGAACCCACGCTTCACGTCGTCTTCGGCATGCCCCGCGTGCACGATCAATCCGGCCGCTCCGATATCTGAGGCTCTGTCCATCGCGTCCTTCAGGATCTTGCGCGACGGGATGCGGATCCGGTTGTTCGGGCTGGCAACGTTGATCAGATACGGCGCGTGGACGTAGATCGGGGTCTTAGACGACACCAGCTCCGCGGCGTCCTCGCGAGGGGGAGGCTTCTTCCACGATTGAGGGGGTCCCACGAACATCTGGAGGCATTTCGCGCCCACGCTTGTGGCCTCTTCCAGGGGAGCCTTACCCGGCACGTGGGCACCGATGATCATGCCCAGACGCTAGCAGTTGCCTCCGCCCTCCTCTTAGACCAAGATGCAGCCCATGGAACTTCTCCGAGACGTTGCGATCCGGCATCTAGTGACGGTGGATCCCAAGAGCACACTGAGGCGCGCATCTCAGGTCATGACTGAGCGCGGCGTTGGTTGTGCGATAGCGATCGAGAACGAAAAGGTCGCGGGCATCATCACCGAACGCGACATCCTTCACGCGGTCGCGAAGGAACAGAACATCGACGAAACCTCGGTAGCCGAAGCAATGACGCGCGATGTCGTCAGCGGCTCGCCCGGCTGGGACATCCTCAAAGCCGTCAAGACGATGACGACCGGCGGGTTCCGCCACCTGCTCGTGATGGAGATGGACGATCCCGTCGGGATCGTGTCTTTGCGCGACCTGATGGACGCGATGGCAGATCTCGTTCAAACCGAAGCTACGGCCTGAGCTCCGACAGCTCGGACAGCACCAACGCCTGCATCTTCTTGAAGCGACGCTTCAGAAAGAACGACAGCACTCGCCCAAGGGGCCCGTCGGGGAGATCGGCTACAAGGCGATAGGTAACGCGCGCAGGCCGAACCGAATCGGCGACCTCGTCGACCTCGACCCTGACCCTCATCCGGACACCGACGATCACGTCCTTCTCCAGACAACTCGGGTTCACCTCTGTCGCGGTCGCGTGTCCCTGCACGCCGAACCCGAGCATCCGCGCCCGACCCTCGACAACGTCACCGGCCGCCAAAGGCGCAGGGCCATTGGCTTCGACGATCTCGCGCTGCCATACGGGCCATCGCTGGGGGTCGTGCAACAACGCGACGATGCTTTCTCTTGGTGCCCGAGACGACGTTGCGCCCTCGGTCGAAAAGACTCGTTGCGGCGGTCCCGGTAGGGCGCGGGTTTTCAAGCCGTTAACCTCCTTGTCGTGGGGAAACCGAGGCTCGGCATCGCCGCCGGCAACAGGTTGGGTGCAGAAGCAGCGACGCGCGTTGCGCAAGAGGGGGGTAACGCCGTCGACGCCTGTCTGGCCGCCGCAATCATGGCGTGGGTGGCCGAGCCCTTCTTCTCGTCGATCGGTGGGTCCGGTTTCGTCGCCGTGCGCGCTCCGGATTCAACCGTGGAAGTGATCGACGGGAACAACACCATGCCCACCACCTCTCCGGCATTTCCGGGCCAGGGTCTCGATCGCGTCTACATGGACTACTCGAACGGTATGTATACGGGCATCGGCGCCGGGTCGATTGCGGTTCCCGGGATCCTTGCCGCAGCGCGGGTTGCATGGGAGCGTCACGGGAGCATCGGGTGGGACATGCTTTTCCAACCTGCCATCGACGCAGCGGACAAAGGGCTGCCTTTCCCCCTCACCTCGGCTTATTACCTCTCGGTCACGTGGGATCCGATATGGATGCGGGAGTCCACCTCGCGATCTCTGTTCGAGCATGACGGGAATCTTCTGGGCGCCGGAGACCTCTTCGTCCAGCCCGATCTTGCCGACGCTTTGCGTGCCGTCGCGAGCGAGGGACCATCGGTCTTCTACACGGGAGAGCTCGCCGAAGAGATCGAACGGGAGGTAGCGGCACGAGAAGGGTTCATCGGCCGCGATGATCTCGCCGGATACCAGGCCGAGGTCCGGTCCCCGATCGCGACCGAAGCCTTCGGGTGGAAGGTTGAGTCGAACCCTCCCCCTGCGGTCGGCGGCGCCGTCCTCGCACACATGCTCGCGTTGCTCGATCCTTCGGACCTGAACGACCCGCTCGACAGAACCAAGGCGGTCGTCGAAGCGCAACGCGCCGCCGTCGGCTACAGGCGCGAGAGATACCTCGACCCGAGCAGCATCGCGGCAGCCTTCGAAGAAGCGCTGGCGATGCGATCGCCGTCCACGACCCACTCTTCAGCCGCGGACGACGACGGTTACGTGTGCTCGATAACCGAGTCCAATGGGTACGGGTCGGGAATCGTCGTACACGGGATGCTGCTCAACAACACCCTGGGCGAAGAGGAGCTCAATCCTTTGGGCGTGCACCGGCTTCCGCCGGGGTCGAGATGCCACTCGAACATGGCGCCGACGGTCGCGACCGGACCCGATCGAACCGTCGGCTTGGGCTCGCCGGGTGCCGACCGCATCGTGTCGGCCATCGCGCAGACGCTGATCCATCTTGCCGTCGACAACGACACGCTTGCGGACGCGGTCGCCGCTCCGCGCGCGCACCTCGACCCGCGTCCCGAGGGCGAGATGTTGTGCTTTGAGCCCGGCCTGCCGGGAGAAAGATTGAGCTACAGGCCCCACGCCTACGACGACATCCACATGTACTTCGGGGCAGTGCAAGCTGCATCGGTTGCATCCGACGGCACGGTCGACGCTGCGCACGACCCGCGGCGTTCCGGGGGCAGCGCTCTCGTCTAGACGGCGAACCGGATATTCAGCGCGTCCCCTTCTTGCACCACGTAGTCCTTGCCCTCGACGCGCAGCCGGCCTTGCGCTTTCGCCGCATCCCACGAGCCGGCATCGACAAGATCTTGATACGCGACGACCTCGGCGCGGATGAACCCTCGCTGCAGATCCGAGTGGATGACACCTGCCGCTTCCGGCGCCGTTGCTCCCCTGCGAACCTCCCATGCCCTCGTTTCGTCTTCGCCCGTGGTGAGGAACGTGATGAGGTCGAGGGCCCGGTAGCACGCATCCACAACTCGATCGAGCCCCGGTTTTTCGATGCCGAATCCGGCGAGTAACTCGGCCGCTTCGAGCGGTTCCATCCCGGCAACCTCGGCCTCGAGGGCCGCACTGATCGCGGTTGCGGCGGGAAGCCCGGGGGGCGGTTCGTTGACACCTTCCGCGACGTTGGTGACCTCGATCCACGGCTTGAGCGTCAAGGGCCCGTAACCTCGCAACAACTTCAG
>JAXDJM010000190.1:0-6010 GCA_034665605.1 Actinomycetota bacterium
GTGGAAGCCGAAGACGCGTGCCTGCGCGCCTTAGCGATCGCCGAGGTCGCCGGCGCTGTCGAGCCCGAGCTCAACAGGCTGGGGATGTGGGAGCTGTACCGGACGATCGAGAACCCGTTGATCTTCGTTCTGGCCGGCATGGAGAAGATCGGCGTGAAGATCGATCTCGACTATCTGTCGGAGATGGCGGCGACACTGGACAAACGCATCTCCCAATTGGAATCCGAGTGTTACGAGCTCGCCGGCGAACGACTGAACCTCGGCTCCCCCGTACAGCTCAGGACGCTCCTTTACGAGAAATTGGGGCTGAAGACCACACGTCGGACCAAGAGCGGGCTGTCGACCGATGCGCGTGCACTGGCGCAACTCGTGGATCAGCACCCTTTCGTACCCAAACTGTTGGAGTACCGCGAGGTCTCGAAGTTGAAGAACACCTATGTGGATGCGCTGCCCCCGTTGGTCGATCCAAACGACGAGCGCGTTCACACGACCTACGACCAGACGGTCGCTGCCACCGGCAGGTTGTCGTCGACCAACCCGAACCTGATGAACATCCCGATCCGGACCGATCTCGGAAAGCAGATCCGCCGCGCGTTCATCTGCGAAGAAGGCACGTGGTTGCTGGCGGTGGACTACTCGCAGATCGAACTGCGTGTGATGGCTCACCTGTCGGAGGACCCCATCCTGCTCGAGGTTTTCGAAAGGGGAGAAGACATCCACGCCGCGACCGCTGCACGTATCTACGGACTGGATCCGAAAGATCTACAGACTAAGCACCGCAGCGTCGCAAAGATGGTGAACTACGGCCTGTCGTACGGGATGGGCGCCCCTGGGCTCGCGGAACGGCTAAACGTTCCGGTACCCGAAGCTCAGGAGATCATCGACTCATATTTCGAGCAGTTCGAGGGTGTAAGCGCGTTCCTCGACGAGATCGTGACGCGTGCGCACGCCGATGGCTTCACAACCACGCTGTTCGGCCGGCGCCGCTACCTGCCCGAGCTCGGCTCCGGGAACCCCCGGGTACGGGCGATCGGGGAGCGGCAAGCCCTCAACGCCCCGATCCAGGGGACGGCCGCCGACATCATGAAGCTGGCGATGATCAACGTCGACCGGGCCCTGACCGACGAGGGCTCGGGAGCCAGGATGATCCTCACCGTCCACGACGAGCTCGTTTTCGAGGTTCCCGACACCGAGCGCGACGCAACCGAGGCACTCGTCGAGAGGGAGATGACCGGAGTGACCGAGATGAAGGTGCCGCTGGCGGTCGATGCATCGTGGGGCAAGACCTGGGCCGACACCAAGGGCTGAGAGCCGAAGGCGCTAGCGAAGCGCGCCGTGGCTCTCGTGTGCAAGGGGGAAATCTAGAGTGGCCGGTTCCGACTGGGACTCCCACTGCCGCACTCGGCGGAGCCGTGGAGCTGCCCGGCGCAGCGCGGCGTGGCGCCGACCTACATTTGAGCGATTTTGCGCCCGGCCCCTATACTTCTCCGGCCCCCTTTCGGGGGCGAATCTGTGTATAGGAGGCGTTTCTTCACCACATGACGGAACAGGCAGATCCAGGCAGTAGTTCGGCCGAGCAGACACTCACCGTGCCCGGTGGGGGCACGATCACTCGTACCGCTCCCTCGACCTCAGGCGAGAGCTATGCCGGGGGCGTGATCGTCGAGAACGATGTCGGCGACTCGCAGGAAGAGCTGATGGCCGCCATCGAGGCAACCATCAAGCCTTTCGACGAAGGCGACCTCGTATCGGGAACGGTCGTCAAGATCGACAAGGACGAGGTTCTTCTCGACATCGGCTACAAGTCCGAAGGGGTCATCCCCGCGCGCGAATTGTCGATCCGCAACGACGTCGATCCCTCTGAGGTAGTGACGCCGGGCGACGAGATAGAAGCGCTCGTGCTCCAGAAAGAAGACAAAGAGGGGCGTCTCATCCTGTCCAAGAAGCGCGCGCAGTACGAGCGTGCGTGGGGCAAGATCGAGGAGATCAAGAACGTCGACGGCACAGTCACCGGACCCGTGATCGAAGTCGTCAAGGGCGGTTTGATCTTGGACATCGGTCTGCGCGGGTTCCTACCCGCCTCGCTCGTCGAGATGCGGCGCGTACGAGACCTGCAGCCCTACGTCGGCAAGCAACTCGAATGCCGGATCATCGAGCTCGACAAGAACCGCAACAACGTCGTGCTGTCCCGCAGGAAGTTCCTCGAGGACTCGCAAGCCGAGCAGCGCCAGGACTTCCTCACTTCTCTCGCGAAGGGCGAGCGGCGTACCGGCGTGGTGTCGTCGATCGTGAACTTCGGGGCGTTCGTGGATCTCGGCGGCGTCGACGGGCTCGTGCACGTGTCGGAGCTGTCGTGGAAACACGTCGATCATCCCAGCGAGGTCGTCGAAGTCGGCCAGGAGGTCGAGGTCGAGGTTTTGGATGTCGACCTGGAGCGCGAGCGAGTCTCCCTATCGCTGAAGGCCACCCAAGAGGACCCGTGGCGCCAATTCGCTCGCAAACATGAGATCGGCGATGTGATCGAGGGCCGCGTGACCAAATTGGTTCCGTTCGGTGCGTTCGTCGAGGTCGACGACGCGATCGAGGGATTGGTTCACATCTCAGAGCTGGCAGAGCACCACGTCGAGCGTGCCGAGGAAGAGGTTTCGGTTCACGACAAGGTCGAAGTCAGGATCATCGACATCGACCTCGATCGCCGCCGCATAAGCCTGTCGCGTAAGCAAGCGCTACGGCCGACGTCGGGCGCCATACCGGAGGCCGAAGGTGGCGGAGTGCGCGAAGCGGCTCCGCCGCGGGATGAAGCCGGCTACGGACCGACACCGACTGCTGAAGAAGCCGAGATGGAGATCGAAGAACACGACGCATCGGAAGACGCGGGAGTCTCCACGGAAGTCACGATCGGTCGGCCCGAGTCCGGGGCCGAGCTCGAGTCGGCTGCAGAAGAGGCCGGAGATCTCATGGGGGTGGCATCGGCCCCCGAGTCCGCGTCTGACCCGTGGGTCGCAGGTGAGTCGGCGCCGGCCGAAGAGGAAGAGGAAGCCGAGCTAACTTCGATGATGTACGCGGACTCGCCGCCCGAAGGGCACGAGGGTCTTACCGCGTCGGAGGACGACAAACCGAACATGAACGTGCGGCTCAATCAGGAAGAGCCTGAAGAGGGCGCGGGCCCGGGCGATTCGATCGGCGAGCTCGACCGTGAAGAGCTTCAGGTAGTTCCCGAAGATCGCGCCGAGTCCGAAGGCGGCGAGCAGCTCGAGCCCGAGGACGTAGACCCCGAAGACGATTCACTCGAGTCGATCGTCGAGGATCTGAAGCGCACACGAGGGCAAGCGCGACCGCCCACCGGCTGATCGACCCTCGGTGCTCGTAGTCGGCCTCACGGGAGGCATCGGCGCCGGCAAGTCAACCTTTGCGTCCTTGCTTATGGAGCAAGGCGCGCATGTGATCGACGCCGACCAGCTCGGCCGGGACGCCCTCAGACCGGGCCAACCGGCCTGGCATTCGGTCGTTAGCTCGTTCGGAGACGAGATCCTTTCCGCGGGCTCGATGGGGATCGATCGGAAGCGGTTGGCCTCGCTGGTCTTCGGCCACCCCGAGCACCTGGCCACTCTCAACGCGATAGTTCATCCTCGGATCATGTCCGCGATAGCGGACGACCTCGATCGTCTTCGGGGCACCGACGCGATCGTGATCCTCGATGCAGCCCTGATAGTCGAGATTGGCCTCGTCGACTCGCTCGATGTACTGATAGCCGTGGTTGCCGGCCGCGCTACTCGTGCCGAACGACTGGTCCGGGATCGCAACATGTCTCGCAGCGACATCGAGGCTCGCATGCGAGCCCAGGTGGACGAAAGCGAATTGATCTCGAAGGCCGACGTCGTCGTGCACAACGATGGGGACATGGCTCAGCTGGTGACGGAAGCCGGCCGAGTGTGGGCGCGGCTCTCCGAGCTGGCGCAAGGCAAGTCGTGATCGACATCGTCTTCTTCGACGCCGGGGGAACGATCCTCGATGCACATCCCTCGTTCTCCGGTTTGTTCGCCCAGGTTTGTCGCGCTGAGGGATTCGAGGTCAGCGATGAAGACGTTGCAAGGGTGCAAGGGCGGATCGCTCCGCATCTGATGGATCTCGAGCCACAAGAAGGAGCGCCTTCCTACGCAGGCTCGAGCATGTCCACCGAGCGAGCGCGTGCGTTCTGGTCGCATTTCTACGAGCGAGTACTGAAAGAGCTCGATCTTCCCACCGCCCTCGCGGACAAGCTCTTCGATACCTTCACCGACCCTTCCTCTTACCGTCTCTTCGACGATGTGAAGCCCTGTGTCGACGCGCTTCGGAAGGCGGGGCTCAGGATCGGCCTCATCTCTAACTTCGAGTCGTGGCTCGAAGAGATGTTGATCGAGCTCGAGATCGACGACTCGTTCGATGTCGCTGTGATATCCGGCAGCGAGGGTGTCGAGAAGCCTGATACCGAGATCTACCGGCGCGCGCTGCGAAAAGCCGACGTATCTCCGACTGCGGCGGCTCACGTCGGTGACTCGCCGACCTACGATGCGGAACCTGCTAGCGCCCTTGGCATCCGGGCCGTACTCGTCGACCGCGTAGGCCGTTATCCGGATGCGAGATGGCCCACTCTTCCCTCATTAGAGGGATTGCCGGGCCTGATATCGAAGATGTAGTGATGACAGAGCAGATGTCGACCTTACCGATCGAGCCGGACCCGGCCGAGGCGCGCGCGCTCTACCGCATAGCGACGGTGAGCTCGACCCACGGCGATGTCGCGCTCGTCATCTCCGAGATCGCAAGGGTGATAGTGGATTCGCTGCCGGCCCGTAGAGCGATTCTGTTCCTCTACTCAGAAGCGGAGGACGACCTCGTAGCTCACTCGCTGGAAGGACGCTACGGAACTCGGATCCCGTTGGCGGAACCGAGCTCGATCGCCCGCATCTTCCATTCGGGCAGGGGAGAGGTCATCAACGACCTGCAGATCGACCCCGACTCGACCCCAAGCGTCAATGCGCTATTGGGATCTCGCCAGTTGGTCGCCGTTCCCTTACAGACTGCAGGCCAGAAGCTGGGTGTCATCGCCGCGGTCGACGCCGCGCGCGGTGCGTTCACGGAGTCGGACCTGCGTCTGTTGTCCGTTCTTGCAGACCGCGCCGCGCACACGGTGGAGAGTGCGCAACTGGTCGACTCTTTGCAACGCCAGGTTCAGGAGCTCGAAGGGTTACACCGATTGACCCGGTTGCTCACCTCGTGGGAGACAACGGATCACGTCGTCGGCGAAGCAGTGCGGATCGTTGCAGATCTCTTGTCGTGCGAGCAGATCGGGATACTCCTCCACGAAGAAGAGACCGGGGACCTGGTGCTTCACCGGCACGATGGGCTGGCTCCTTTCGCCCAGGCTCCCGAGCTGAGCGTTTCCCTCGCCCATCCGTCCTTGGTGGCAACCGTCTTCCGCACCAACACCCCCCTGTACACGAACGAAGCCCACACGGATGACTGGGTGGGCCCGGACGTTGCCGAGGCCTTGGGAGCGGATTCGATGCTGGTCGTGCCGCTATCGACCGGCCCTCGTCCATCGGGCGTGCTCGTGGCGGTCAATGCCAAAAAGGGACACTTCGACGACGACGACATCCGGTTCGCCATGCTTCTCGGCGCGCGCGTCGCCAGCGTCTTAGATTCGAGTCGAGCCAGAGAGCGCGAACGCAACCTCGTCGCCCAGCTGAAAGAAGCGGACCGAACGAAATCGGAGTTCGTATCGATGCTCGCTCACGAGCTGAACGGTCCGATGACGACGATCATCGGGTTCAGCCAGAGCCTCAATGACGCGTGGCAGCGGATAAGTGATGAGCGGCGCTCCGACATCCTCGGAATCATGAACAAAGAGGTCGAGCGGCTCGCGCGGCTGGTCAACGACTTGCTCGACGTATCTCGGATGGAGGCCGGAACCCTTCGATACGACTTCGAACCGATGTCGGTAGCCGAGCTCGTTAACAGCGTGCTCGAAGTG
>JAXDJM010000191.1:0-3109 GCA_034665605.1 Actinomycetota bacterium
CGAGATACGAGACGTTCCCGACGCCATCTGGCATTCCACCGCGGTATCGAACAACGGCAAGATCGCGATGTTCGGCTTCGAGTCGTTCGAAGACGGGAACGCGTCGTGTAACGGCCAAACCAAGAACGGAAAGACCGGGGCGATCTACTTCTACGACGTATCCGACCCCAAGAATCCCAAGCAGCTCGGATCCTTCACGCCGCCGCGCTTGGTCACCGGCGTCTGCACTGCGCACAACTTCACGGTTATTCCGGGTCAACAAAACGTCCTCGTATCGGCGTGGTACTCGGCCGGTGTCATGGCGATCAACTTCGACGACCCGGCCAACCCCCTCGAGGTCGGGCACTACATAGCCAACGGTGCCAGCACGTGGGACGCCAACTACTACCGCGGCCACGTCTACGTCGGCGACGAGAACAGGGGCCTCGACGTGTTCTCACTGAAAGTCCCCCAGCACCAATAGCACCGACCCAGCTAGCTCCCTACTAAGCTCACGCCCTTATGACGACCCCGGATACATCGACGTCCACCTTCGACGACGACACCGCAGTGCGACGCGTCGACGACGGCTCCTTCGTCGCCGACCTTCGCCCAAATTGGTGGGTCGCGCGCGGCCCCCACGGCGGCTACCTGGCGTCGGTGTTGTTGCGCAGCCTCACCGAGGTGGTCGCAGACGACGAACGTGCGGTGCGCTCGCTGACGGTCCATTACCTGCGGCCGCCCGCCGAAGGACCGTTGTCGATCGAAGTGTCGCTCGATCGCACGGGACGCAACACGACATTCGTCTCGTGCACGGCCCATCAAAACGGAAAGCTCTACACGCGTGCTCTCGCGGCGTTCTCTCGAGCATGGGACGCTCCCGGTTTCGAAGACGCCCCGATGCCCGACGTCAGATCGGCCGAGGACAGTTACCGCATCCCGCACGACGATCCCTCGACACCACCATTTTTAAAGAACTTCGACGTACGGTGGGCGCTGGGAGAGGCATTCTTCTCCGGCGCCGCCAAAGCCGAGGTCGGCGGCTGGATCCGCATGAACGAGCCGATGATCGGCGATGCGATCGCGATCGCGACCTATATGGACGCGTTCGCGCCCGCCGCATTCCCACGGATCACGTCGCCCGCCATCGCCCCCACCATGGATCTCACGATCCATTTCAGATCCGCCTTACCGCTTGCATCTACCGGTCCGGAAGACCTCTACCTGGGCATCTTCACGTCGTCGGTTGCTCGCGATGGATTCTTCGAAGAAGACGGTCTCCTGTGGGCCCCCGACGGAACGCTCGTGGCCCAATCGCGCCAGCTCGCGCTGTTGATCCCTCCCGGGTAGAGGGCCGAAGGCGATAGCGGAGCGCGCCGTGGCCCTCATGTTCTAGGGACCTGAGACACTGGTGACGTGAGCTCCACCCACGAGGTCTCGAACCAGCCCCCGCCCTTAGAGGGCTACAACCTCTTCGAGACCAACGTCGTCCTGCGCGAGGCGCTGGTGCGGGAGGGCGCCGAATGGTTCGAGCCCCAGGCTCGGAAGCTCGGCGAGATCGGTGGGGGCGAGCCACTCAGATGGGGAGTCGAGGCGAATGAGAACCCACCGGTTCTGAGAACGCACGATCGGTTCGGAAACCGGATCGACGAGGTCGAGTTCCATCCGTCGTGGCACAAGCTGATGTCGCTATCGGTGTCGTCGGGTGTGCACTCGCTGCCGTGGCGCGAGCCGCGACCCGGAGCGCATGTAGCGCGCGCTTCGCTGATGATCATGATGAGCGCGGTCGAGGCCGGATCGGGCTGCCCCATATCCATGACGTACGCGGCGGTTCCCGCGCTGCGCGCACAACCGGAGCTTGCAACGCAATGGGAGCCGCAGCTCACGTCGCTCACCTACGACCCTCGCCTGATCCCGGTGGATCAGAAAGCCGGCGCGCTGTGCGGCATGGCGATGACCGAGAAGCAAGGCGGATCAGATGTACGTGCCAACACGACCCGCGCCGAGCCGGTTGGAGCCGGGGGCCCGGCAGGCGAATACCTGCTGACCGGGCACAAGTGGTTCTGCTCGGCCCCCATGTGCGACGCGTTCCTGGTCCTAGCGAACGCGCCTAAAGGATTGTCTTGTTTCTTGCTCCCGAGGATCCTCCCCGACGGCTCGCGCAACACATTTCTGATCCAGCGCCTCAAGGACAAGCTGGGTAACCGATCCAATGCGTCGAGCGAGGTCGAGTTCGACCAAACGAGGGCATATCTCGTCGGCGACGAGGGGCGCGGGGTCAGAACGATCATCGAGATGGTCAACTACACGCGGCTCGATTGCGTGCTCGGCTCGACCGGACTGATGCGCGCGGCCGTCGCGCAGGCAACGCATCACGCCGCATACCGCAGCGCGTTCGGAGCACCATTGATCGAGCAGCCGCTCATGCAGAACGTTCTCGCCGACCTGTGTATCGAATCGGAAGCTGCCACGGTCACCGCCATGCGGCTTGCACGGGCGACAGACGAGTCCCAACACGACGAAGAGACTGCCTACTTCAAGCGTCTGGCAACGGCGGTCTGCAAGTACTGGGTCTGCAAGGTTGCTACGTGGCAGGTAGGCGAGGCTCTCGAGTGTCTCGGGGGCAATGGTTTCGTCGAAGAATCCGGTATGCCCCGGCTCTATCGAGAGACTCCACTCAACTCGATCTGGGAAGGCTCGGGCAACGTGAACTGCCTCGACGTGCTGCGGGCGATGCAACGGACACCCGAATCGGTGGATGCATTCAAGCGCGAGCTCGAGACCACGGCGGGGGCCGACGCCGACTTAGATCGCCACGTGAACGACATCTGGGGCGAGCTTTCGGCAACGGATGACATCCAGACCAGAGCCCGTCGCATCGTCGAGATGATGGCGGTTGCGTTGCAAGCATCGTTGATGATCCGCCACGCCCCGGCGCCCATAGCCGAAGCCTTCGTTACCTCGCGCGTAGCGGGCGATCACGGACGGGCGTATGGAACGCTTCCGAAAGGTCTCGATCTAGAAACCATCATCGAGCGGCACCGCCCGCACGTCTAGTTCCGTAGCGTCTAAGCCGGCTCGACCATCAGATCGTCCACGTAGCAGAAGAGCCAGTCCTCGTCGGGCTGGA
>JAXDJM010000192.1:0-2794 GCA_034665605.1 Actinomycetota bacterium
AGTCCGAGCGAACGATGGGCGACAGGTTCGCGACGCACACGAGCTTCTGTTTGGTTCGGTCGGACGACCTATAGAAAGAGATGACGTTGTTGTCGGCGTCGTTGGCGTCGATCCAGTTGAAACCCTCGGGCACCACGTCGAGCTCCCACAGCGCGGGGATGTTCTTGTAGGTGGAGTTGAGGTCCGACACCAACTTTTGGACGCCGCCGTGCTCGGGAACGTCGAGTAGGTGCCAGTCGATGGACGAGTCGTGGTCCCACTCGCGCTCCTGCCCGATCTCACCACCCATGAACAGCAGCTGTTTGCCGGGATGGGCCCACATGTACGCGAGCAGCGACCTCAGATTGGCGAACTTCTGCCACCGATCGCCCGGCATCTTGTTGAGAAGGGAGCCCTTGCCGTGTACGACCTCGTCGTGTGACAGCGGAAGAACGAAGTTCTCGCTCCACGCGTACATCATGGAAAACGTCAGGTTGTTGTGGTGGAAGCGGCGGTGGATGGGATCTTTCGAGAAGTAGGCAAGCGTGTCGTGCATCCATCCCATGTTCCACTTGAACCCGAATCCCAGGCCCCCGAGATGCACCGGTCTGCTCACGCCGGGCCATGAGGTCGACTCTTCCGCGATCGTCATCGTTCCCGGGCACTCTCCGTAAACGGCTGTGTTGAGTTGATGCACGAAACCGATGGCTTCGAGGTTCTCGCGGCCCCCCTGTGCGTTGGGCACCCACTCGCCTTCTTTGCGGCTGTAGTCGAGGTACAGCATCGATGCGACGGCATCGACCCGTAGGCCATCGATGTGCATCTCTTTGAGCCAGTACAGGGCATTGGAGATCAAAAAGTTCCGGACCTCGTTGCGGCCGTAGTTGAAGACGAGCGTTCCCCAATCGGGATGCTCGCCCTTGCGGGGGTCCAGATGCTCGTACAGCGCGGTGCCGTCGAACTTGGCCAGCGCCCACTCGTCGCGCGGGAAATGCGCCGGGACCCAATCGACGATCACACCGATACCTGCTTGATGAAGAGAGTCGACGAAGGAGCGGAAGTCGTCCGGGGTCCCGAAGCGCGCCGTGGGGGCGAAATAGTTGCTGACCTGATAACCCCACGAGCCACCGAACGGATGCTCGGCAACAGGCAGGAGCTCGACGTGCGTGAAGCCCATCTCGCGGCAGTAATCCGCCAGAAGGGGGCCGAGTTCCCGATAGGGCAGGGGACTGCCATCCGAGGTGCGGCGCCACGACCCGATGTGAACTTCGTAGACGGACATCGGCGAGCGGTAGGGATCCTTGGCTCCGCGCTTTTCTATCCATTGGGCATCCGACCACTTGTAGTCGCTCTTGTAGACGATCGATGCGGTTCCGGGCGGGACTTCCATCGCGAACGCATAAGGATCGGCTTTCAACACGACGTTTCCCTGCGCGGTCAAAACCTCGAACTTGTACAGCGCGCCGGGCTCGACCCCGGGAAGGAACAGCTCCCAGATGCCCGAGGGCCCGAGTGATCGCATGGGGTTGAGTCGTCCATCCCACAGGTTGAATTCGCCGACGACGCGCACGCTGCGCGCGTTGGGGGCCCACACCGCGAAGCCGACCCCGTCATGACCGTCGATCGTGTGGAGGTGAGCACCAAGCTTGTCGTAGAGGCGCAAGTGGGTACCTTCGCCCGCCAGGTGCAGATCCATATCGCCCAGCGACGGCGGAAAGGAATAGGGATCGGAGATCGTCATGCTGAGGCCGTCGGAATACCCGACCTCTAACTCGTAATCGCCCAGCGCGCCTTCGACCTCGCCTTCGAAGAGGCCGGCGGGGTGGACCTGCTCGAGCTTCGCGATGGCTTCACCGCCGACAATCACCCGCACCGTTTGAGCTTCGGGCCTGAGCGTCCGCACGATCGTGCGATCGCCGTCGACGTGCTTTCCGAGGATCGCGTGTGGATCGCGCGATTCACCGGCCATCAAGCGTGCGATCCTGTCGTCGCTGCGTTTCACCGCCTGCTCCGTTCGATGATCTGCGCAACGCCCCGAAGAGGGATGCGCAACCACTCGGGCCGGTGACTGAGCTCGTATTCGATCTCGTACAACGCTTTGTCGAGTTCGAATGCATCCAAGAGGATCGCGAACGTGTCGCGCTCACGCGGAAGGAAGCGGCCTTCGTGGGCCCGTGTCAGATACGCGGTCAGGAACCGCTCCCTGGCGGCCGCTTCCCACGCGTCGGCCCACGGTTGCAAGTGTTTCCATTCCTCGGAGTCGGGCTCTGCACGCTCGAAGAGAGCCGCAGTCGCGGCGTAGTTGAGCGAGCGCAGCATCCCGGCGACATCCCGGATGGGGGAGTGCTTCGCGCGCCTCTCGGTGAAGCTCTTCAGGGGCTCGCCTTCGAAGTCCAGGATCATCCACTCGCCGCGCGTTAAGAGAACCTGGCCGAGGTGGTAGTCGCCGTGCACACGCGTTTTCAGCCCGGCGTGCGTCAAGCCATCGAGCGCGTCGATGCGGTCTTTGATGTGTCGGTCGAGCCCGGTGATCTCTGCGAACCCTGCGTCTCCCAAGCGATCGACGGTGTCTTGGATCCTCATCCCGAGTTGAGAAAGATCCGCCTCGCTCAGTGGTTCGGGTGCGAGATCGGGCTCGAGCTCTTCGCGCGACAGCACCACGTGGAGCCCGGCCGTGACATCCCCCAGCCGGCCGATGTTGTCGAGCAATGACTCCGAGCGCTCCTCGGTCAGGAAGCCGACGTCTTCCGCGGCATCCGCTTCGTGGGCTTCGTCGTAGAGGGCGACGATCTGGGCAACTGCGACCGTCCAGCAA
>JAXDJM010000193.1:0-3451 GCA_034665605.1 Actinomycetota bacterium
TCACCAGGGATGTCGAGCTTCGCTACCTTCGCGGGAGCCTCTCGAAAGTCTGCGGGCCCGAGCCGGACCATCGATCTCTGGGCCGACAACGCGAGGATCCGTGGCCGCCGCTCGGCCGAGCGCTCGCTCACTTCGACGACTGCGTAGGTACCGCGCTTCTTCCCCGTAGAGACCTCGATCACGTCTCCGCGGGCCAATCCAGAGATGGCATCTGCGATGCGCGACCGCTTTGGGCCGCGCGACGGCGGGCCGGTCTCGAGCTTCTTCAGCCGATCGACCAGTTCCCTGTATTCGAGAACATCTCCCTTGTCGCACGACATGCGCTCGCGATAGGTCGCGAGGTAAGCCTCGTTGCGCTCCCGCAACTGCTCGAGCTTGACAACGTCGCGATCGGCTTGGAACTGACCGAAGGAAGAGTTGACGAGGTGTTTGGCTTCGTCGCGGTCGTAGCTGCGGACCAGGTTGACCGCCATGTTGTAGCTCGGTTGGAACGACGATTGCAGCGGATAGGTGCGCGTTGACGCGAGCCTGGTGATCACGTCGAATGGAGTGAACCTCTGATACAGGACCACGCAATGCCCGAGCTCGTCGATGCCTCTGCGCCCCGCTCGTCCCGAAAGTTGCGTGAATTCGCCGGCGGTCATCAGCTCGTGTTTCTCGCCGGTGAATTTCGTGAGGCTCTCGAGCACGACGGACCGCGCCGGCATGTTGATCCCCAGCGACAATGTCTCGGTGGCGAACACGACCTTTACGAGGCTGCGCGCGAACAGTTCCTCGACGGCCTCCTTGAACGGCGGGATCATCCCGGCGTGGTGTGCGGAGATGCCGGCCAGAAGGCCGCTTAGCCACGAGTCGTATCCGAGAACGGCGAGCTCCGCTGCCGATAGGTCTCCGACCCTTTCTTCCACCAGCGCGTTGATCTCAGCACGCTCGGCCGACGTTGTCAGCCGGATGCTGTCGCGCAGGCACTGCTGCACGGCATCGTCACAACCCCTGCGCGAGAAGATGAAGTAGATCGCCGGCAGCATGCGTTCCGCGTCGAGTCGATCGACGACGTCGGATCGCAGCGGGGCGCGCGAATTGCGGCGTGGGTAGCGTCTGGCCCCCCGCTCTGGCCGATACGGTTGCCTGCGTCGATCGAAGTCACGGGCACGCGGGTTGGGAAGCACCTCACCGTCGGGCTTCTGTAAGAACATCGGGAGAAGCTCGTCCGATGCGAAGTACCAGTGTCGGAGCTCGACCGGGCGTCGTTCTTCGATGATGACCTCTGTACGTCCTCTGAGCGTCTGTAGCCACTCGGCGAACTCTTCGGCATTCGAAACGGTCGCAGACAGAGACACGGTTTGAACGTCGACCGGCAAGTGGATGAGGATCTCTTCCCACACGGCGCCTCGATAGCGGTTCTGGAGGTAGTGAACCTCGTCTAGCACCACGTAACGCAGCTGCTCCAGAGCGATCGAGTCCTCGTAGATCATGTTGCGCAGAACCTCGGTCGTCATCACGACGATCGGAGCGCCCGCGTTGATCGAGTTGTCTCCGGTCAGAAGACCTACCTTGTCGGCACCGTGAGCTCTGGTGAAGTCCGCATACTTCTGGTTGGACAGAGCCTTTATCGGTGTCGTGTAGAAAGCGCGGCCCCCAGTACGTAGGGCGAGCCACGCAGCGAACTCGCCGACCACCGTCTTGCCCGCGCCGGTGGGGGCCGCGACGAGGACCGACGATCCATCGACGAGCGCATCGCAGGCACGTCCCTGGAAATCGTCGAACCCGAAGGCGTAGGTCTGTTCGAATGAGGCCACGGAGCCGTCCGCGGCCGTGGGCTCAGTGACCTTTGTTGCCCGACTTCTTTTGTGACCCGCCGCTGTTTCCTCCCGATCCCTTACCGCCCCCGCTGGGGACGCTAAAGGAGGCCAAGGGGGCCGGGGTCGAGCTGTTGGGAACGGCGGTCTGCGGAGACCGCAGGCCCGACGCTTTGAGGCCGACGTCGTCTCGAGCTTGATCGAGCACCGCAACTCCGGTGGTCCATAGCTGGCCCGCTTCGGACAACTGAGCTTGCGCGGTGCCGAGCAGCGCGTCTTGCTGGCTTGCCGCTATGTCGGGCACGACCTTGAAGGTCTGCACCGTCGTGCTGTAGAGCTGCACGGATTCGGTGAAGAGCTGAGATGCCGTGGTTGCTCCCGGGGCCGGCGGGATCTGCTGAAGCTCCGTAACGGTGGCCTCCCAGGTCTTCGCCCAGTTGGTGGTGGACTTCGTCAAAGCAGTGACGGCCGCGGGATCGCTGTTGGACGTCGGAGCCCCGGCCATCTCGGTCGCGGTCGGGGTGATCTTCGCCAGTATCGAGCGGATCTTTCCGGTATAGATCTCCAACTGGTCCTGAGAAGCGGTGCGGTTCTTGGAGCTGTTTCGCACGTGGGCGACGAGGGCCACGGCCGAGATCAACACCACGAGGAACACCAAGGACGCGATGACCTGCCCGCTGGTCGTTCGGTACCACGGAGGCCTGCGGCGTGACCCGACCGGGGGCCGGGGCGCGGTCGCCGGACGCCTGCGCGCCTGGCTTCCGCGGTTCTGCGACTTTCTCTTTCCCTTGATGGCCACGAGGCGCGGACTATACCGAAGCCGAATGGCTTCGCCGTCGGGTGAGCAAAGCGAGGCTGATGATCGTCAGCTCGAACATCCCCCACAGAGGAAGCGCCATCGCGGTCATCGTGTAGGGATCCTGACTGGGGGTCACGACCGCTGCGAGCAAGAAGATGCCAACGATCGCAGCCTTGCGATGGTGCCGTAGCTGCTGAACGGTGACGATATTCGCGAGTCCCATGAAGAGGAGCAGCAGAGGGAGCTCGAACGTCGCTCCGAAGGCCAGCATCACAAGGCCCACGAAGTTGAAGTAGCTGTCCGCTTTGAGGAACGGCGACAGGCTCGATCCGCCGATCCCGATCAAGAAGCGAAGAGCCGACGGCAGGGTCAGGTAAGCGAACGTGCAGCCGAGCAAAAACAAAAAAACCGAGGTCGCGACGAACGGTATTGCGTACTTGCGCTCTTTGGGCTTCAGGCCGGGGGCGACGAAGGCCCATAGTTCGTAGAGCCACACCGGCGATGAGGCCGCCATCCCGATCAAAGCCGTCACTTTCAGTCGTACCTGGAACGGCTCCAAGATCCCGGTGACGATCAGGTGGCACTTGGTCGCGCCGAGCAGGTGTTGGGGCAGCCCACACAGTGGGCGCCGCAGGAACGTAAAGATCGGGCTGAAGAAGAAAAAGAGAACGATGGAGACCACGAAGAACACCGCCACTGAGACGATCAGCCTCGTCCTGAGCTCGCGCAGATGTTCGACCATCGACATGGTGCCGGTAGGCGAGGCCTTCTTTTGCCTGCGGAACCGAAGCCTGCGCTTTCGCAGGTTGGCAGACTCGTTCAAGCGTCCGGTCCGGATCCGTTCGAGCTATCG
>JAXDJM010000194.1:0-9654 GCA_034665605.1 Actinomycetota bacterium
CGTCGAGATCGATCGAGCTGCCAGACCTGAGCTCGACGATGTCTGTGTCGCGGGGTGGCGCCACGAGCTGGGTGATCCCTTGGGCGGTCGCGACAACGACGAGCGATTCGCCGCGTCGCAGTCGCGACAACACGTCGAGCCTGCGCCCCATTGTCTCGACCGACGGCGACAAAGGTTCTCCCGGAAGGACCTCCCAGCCGGGGAAGACCTCGGCGCCTTCCTTCCCAAGGAACGCTTGGACGTCGCGAGCAAGGTGCTCGGCATCTTCCGAGCGCGCGGTAACGGCGAGCACCGGCTTCCCCAATCTCCTGACGAGGGCAGCCAGCAAGAAAGGTTTGGCCGGGTCGGGAACGGTCATCGCCTTGCCGGACCGTTCGAGGTCGATGATGTGCTCTTCGGGGATGAGGTCGAGCAACGAGGTCAGCGCGCTCACGATCTCAATCCGCCGTCGGTCGCTTGTTGACTTCGTTCATCGCTCGTTCGATACCTACCTCTACGATCCGCTCCGCAGCGTCCGCGGCGCTCGCGATCAAGAGTGGCAGCTCTTTCCTCTGCCCCGATGAGAATCCCGCAAGAACGTGGTCGACGGCATCGCGGCCTCGGGGCCGTCCCACGCCGATGCGAACCCGATCGAAGTCTTTGGTCCCAAGATGATCGACGATCGAATTGAGCCCGTTGTGACCGGCCGTTCCCCCGCCCTGCTTGATCCGGATCTCTCCGAACGGCACATCCATCTCGTCGTGCAGAACGATCAGGTTCCCGGGCTCCGCCTTGTACCAAGACATGAGCGCGCGCACCGGGCGACCGGACTCGTTCATGTACGAGGTGGGACGCGCCAGCACGACGCGAGACGTGCCCATCATCGAATCTGCGACCAGACACCCGCTCTTGTGTCGCTTCAGCGTTGCGCCCGCCCTTGACACCAGCTCGTCGAGCGCCATCGCCCCCGCGTTGTGACGCGTCGACTCGTACTCGCTCCCGGGATTGCCAAGCCCTACGACGATCCAGCGACCCTCGGACGCGCCGGCATTCGAAGTAGGGCCGTCGTCCCTAGACCTCCTGAATAAAGGCACCTCTGTGGAGCGGCTAACCGGCGACGCGTATCAACTGTCGTCGGCAGATCCGTCCGCCGCGGCCTCCGGCGCCTCGGCCCCGGCCTCGCCCTCCGGAGCGGCTTCGGGCTCGGCACCTTCCTCGGGCGCTTCTACGGTCGGGGCTGCCTCTTGTTCCATCGCCTCGAGCTCTGCCTCCGAGATCGGTGCGGCAACGCTGGCCACGATCGAATCCGGGTCGTCGAGGATCTGGAACTTGGCGTCCGCCGCGATGTCGGAGACGCGCAACGCGTCCCCGATGTTCAGGGCAGAAATATCGACCTCCACCGACTGAGGCACCTCGGTCGCGAGGGATCGGACGTGGAGCTGGAACAGAGGGTGCTCGAGCACGCCCCCTTCCTTCACGCCTGCGGAGTCGCCGATGAGGTGAACGGGCACCTCGACCTCGACCTCCTGCGTACGATCGACCTTCACGAAGTCGGCATGGAGGAGGGTTCCCCGCACGGGATCGCGTTGAAGCTCGCGCGTCAGGGCGAGCGTCGATTGACCGTCGTATTCGATGTTCAGCAGCATGTTCATGCCTGCATCGGTTTTGAGGGCGGTGACGAACTCGCGCCGGTCGACCGAGATAGCAACGGGGTCCATACCGCGCCCGTACACGATCGCAGGAACCTTGCCCTCGGCCCGGGCTCTGCGAGCCCGTCCTTTGCCGGGCTCGGCACGAAGCTCCGCCTTCAGCCGTATCTCAGCCATGAAGAAACCTCCGTCGACGAAATGGAGTCGCCTCAGCCACGCATGGGGGCGAGCCGCCATTGTAGCCGGGCCGCGTCACATGAGGCCCACGGCGCGCTCCGCTAGCGCCTTCGGTCCTCAACCGAATCACTTTCTAGGGCTGGTTCTCCCCGTGGAACAGCTCGGATACCGAGAGTTCCTGGAACACGGACTTGATCGTCCGAGCGATGGTCGGAGCTATCGACAGAATCACGATCTTGTCGATCTCCTTCTCGGGCGGGAGTGGAAGCGTGTCGGTCACGACAAGCTCCCCGAGCGACGAGTTCTTCAACCTGTCGATCGCGGGACCGGACAGGATCGCGTGCGTAGCGGCAGCCTTGACTGCGGATGCGCCCGCGGCGAGCAGGGAGTCCACACCGTGGCAGAGCGTTCCCGCCGTGTCGATCATGTCGTCGACGACGATGCACATCTTTCCTTCGACGTCGCCGTTCACGGCGAGCGTTTCCGACTCGTTGCGAAGGTCCCGTCGTCGCCTCTTGTAGAGGAACGCGAGCGAGCCGTGGAGGTCGTGGAACTGCCCGAGGTAGTTGACCCACTTCTCAGCGAGACGGACGCCGCCCGAGTCCGGCGAAACGATCACGAAATCGTCGTCGAGCGACTCGGCGAGGTGATCGGCGAGTAGCGGCAGGGCCGTGAGGTGGTCGAACGGGACATCGAAGAAACCCTGGATCTGACCCGTGTGCAGGTCGACCGACACCATGCGGTCGACGCCGGCCGCCTCGTAGAGATCCGCCATCAGCTTTGCTGTGATGGGCTCTCTCCCACGCGCCTTCCTATCCTGGCGCGAGTACGGATAGAGCGGACACACCGCCGTGATGCGTTTGGCGGACGCGCGCTTTAGTGCATCCACCATGATCAATTGCTGGATCACGTTGTGATCCACGGGGTCGTCCATGCTCTGGATGACGAAGGCGTCGCACCCGCGAACCGACTCGCCGAAGCGTGCATAGCTCTCGGAATTCGCGAAGGTTTCGATCTCGACCTGCCCCAGCTTCATGCCGAGCTCCGCCGCAACCTCTTCCGCCAGCTGGCGGTTGGCCGTGCCCGAGAAGATCATCAAGCGTTTGTGAGTTGGCAACTGCACGCCGGCGCTCCGTTCTCGTCGAGAGCCCTAGTTCTAAGTGCTGAAACCTATTGTCACCGCTCGGGGCCCGCCTCGTCACGGGGCCCTGTCACATGGGGCCCACGGCGCGCTTCGCTAGCGCCTTCGGTCCCCGGCCCTCGATCCATCTTGTTTCCTCTGCCGGGGAGAACCCGGGCCGGGACACCCACGGCCAGCGAATCCGGCGGAACGTCACCCTTCACGACCGAGCCCGCCCCCGTTGCTCCCCGTGCGCCGATGTGAACCGGGGCCACGAGCATCGTGTCGGACCCGATATAGGCGTCGTCATCGATGATGGTTTCGTGCTTGGCACGCCCATCCCAGTTGCAGGTGATGGTCCCGGCCCCCACATTCACGCCCCGTCCGATCGTGGCATCGCCGAGATACGCGAGGTGGTTCGCCTTGCTTTCTTCTCCGAGAACGGTCTGCTTCGTTTCTACGAAGGTCCCCACGCGGGCGCCGCGCTCGAGTGTTGTACCGGGACGCAGGGACGCGAACGGCCCTACCGACGCATCGGGTCCGATGCGGGATCCGCGGATCACTGCAAACGACACAGTTGCGCCCACGTCGACGTGCGAGTCGACGATGCGCGCCTGGGGGCCGATCTCGGCGCCGGCACCGATGTGGGTGGTGCCCTCGAGGAACGTGAACGGCTGGATCGTCGCGTCGTTGTCGATCGTCACGGTCGCATCGATGTAGGTAACGGACGGGTCCACGATCGTGACTCCGGCGTCGAGCCACCGCTCGCAGATGCGCGCCCTGAGCAATGCGCTCGCGGCCGCGAGCTGAGCCCGCGAGTTAACGCCGACGGTCTCGCGTTCGTCCGTAGTGACGGTGGCAAGCTTCGAGCCGCGCGCCGCGAGCAGCCCAACCACGTCGGTCAGGTAGTACTCGGATTGCGCGTTGTGTTTCTCAACCTCATCGAGACAATCGATCAAGGCGTCTTTGTCGAAGACGTAAACGCCACCGTTGATCTCATCGATGTTCCGCTGGTCGTCGGTCGCATCTCGCTCTTCGACGATCGCGCTCATACCACCGGTGTCGTCGCGTGTGATGCGCCCGTACCCGCGCGGATCCGATACTCGCGCGGTAAGGACCGTCGCGCTCGCTCCTGAAGAAGAGTGTCGGTCGATCATCTTCTGCAGCGTGCCGGTTTCGAGGAGCGGAGTGTCACCCGGTACCACTAGAACGGATCTGGTCGGCCCGAGCGGACCCAACCCGACCTTGACGGCGTCGCCGGTTCCCAAAGGCGGGTCCTGCACGACGAAGCGGACCTCCTCTTCGTCCCCGACGGCAGAACGGATCTCATCGACCCGGGCTGAAGCAACTACCACTACTTCGTCGAGCTCGAGCGGTGCCAGCGCGGACAGCACGTGGCCCAGAAGCGGCTTTCCGGCCGCGTTATGGATCACTTTGGGCTTCGACGACAACAGACGTTTGCCCTCGCCTGCCGCCAGCACGATGGCACAGATGCCTGAGCCCACCTTGTCTCCTCTTTCGTTAGGTTCCGCCTTGCAGCAGAGCTGCCCCGCCAGGATTCGAACCTGGACCTAGGGAACCAAAATCCCTTGGGCTGCCAATTACCCCACGGGGCAAAACGTCACGACGGAATAGTAGGGGTGGAGTCGTGTTGGGCGTCGCCTGAGGCGGACGGAGCACCTCTAGTCGAGGCGAACTATGCAGTCCGAGCGCGACGACACGACTTTCGTCTGATCAAAATCACCGGCCACGCGAGCTGCGATCGCGTGCGCGTCCTCGCGCGACGCCGCCAGCCCCACGATGGTCGGCCCCGAGCCCGACATGCACGCGCCCAATGCCCCCGCGCCCACCATCGCCTGCTTCAGGTCGCGCAGCTCGGGCCTTAGCGAGTAAGCCGCCTCTTCGAGATCGTTGTGAAGGCAAGCTGCTATCTCGTCGACATCACCGGCGCCGATCGCCATCGTCATGGACGCGCTGCCGATCCCTGATGCTTGGTCGAGAGAGTCCCATGCGTCATAGACCTTCGCCGTCGACAAAGGCTCGGCCGAAAGACCCAGCACGAACCACAATTTGCCGGGGGACGGCAGTGAGGTGAGCTTCTCGCCTCGTGCGGTCGCGAGGGCGGTACCACCTTCGATGCAATAGGGAACGTCGGAACCCAATTCGGCTGCGAGCTCTATCAGCTTGCTCTTATCGAGACCCGTTCTCCACATGTCGTTTAGAACCACGAGCGCGCCGGCTGCGTTGCCCGAGCCTCCTCCCAATCCGGCACCGATCGGGACGCCCTTTTTAAGGGTCACCTTCAGACCGGCATTGGCGGCGCCGCTGCGGACGAGAGATCCCGCCGCGCGGGACACGAGGTTGTCCTCGAGTAATGGGATGTCGCCCGACACCCCTTCTTTGACCGTCATCACGATCTCGGTTCGACCGCTCGAAGTGGGGACGATCTCGAACTCGTCGGCAAGGTCGATCACTTGAAGGATCGTTTCGATCTCGTGAAAGCCGTCGGCACGACGACCCATGACACGCAAGAACAGGTTGACCTTTCCATGCGTAAGAAATCGAACAGCTTTCATGATTCTCCCGAGGATCAGAAGGTCGGAGCAGCAGGACCCGGTGCGGTGGTCTCGTGGATAAGCCCTGCTATGCGCACGTACGTTTCCGGATCTATGTGCTCGGCCCGCGCTCCACTGGGCACGCCGACCCGTTCCAAGATATTCGCTGCCCGGTCGGTCGACCCTGCAAGGGGGCCGAGGTTATTGCGAACGGCCTTCCTTCTGTGTGCGAACGCGGCGGCAACGACCTGCTTGACGTCGGCTGCCGAAGGATCGTCGGGAGCGCGCGGCGTGCGATCGATGACGACTATCACCGAATCCACGTTTGGAACGGGAAAGAAAGCTCTGCGCGACACCGACCCGGCCACGCGCGCCGAGCCGTGGTAAGCCACCGCAACACTCGACCGTCCATATGAAGCCGAGTCGGGTCGGCCCGATAGGCGCTCGCCCACCTCGCGCTGGGTCATCACCGTCAACCGGGAGACCGTCGGCATCTCCTCCAGCACCCGAAGCACAACCAGCGTCGCCACGTTGTAGGGAAGGTTGGCCACAACTTTCGTTGCGCGATAACGAGACAGCGGTGCAGTTAGCGCATCTGCCATCACGACTTCGACATTGGATAAGTCGCCCACCGTCTCCGCGAGGATCGGGATGAGACGTCTATCCACCTCGAATGCGACGACGCGTTTGGCGCGCGACGCGAGTCCCACCGTGAGAGAACCTGCGCCGGCACCTACTTCGAGCGCGACGTCATCCCGTACCAGATCGGCAGCGTCGATGACTTTTCGTATCGTGTTGGGATCTATCACGAAGTTCTGCCCGAGCGACTTCTTGAGGTGCACGTCGTATCGCTCCAGAAGCTCGCCGATCCGCCTGGCCCCGAGAAGGTCCGAAGTCATCACCCGAGTCCGAAGACCGAGCGCGCGTTCGCGCTCGTCTGCGCTGCGACCGACTCCGTCGATTCCTCGCGCGCCGCTGCTACGGCGACACCAACATCGGCAACGAAAGCCGGTTCGTTGGGCTTGCCGCGATGTGGGACCGGAGCCAGGTAGGGCGAGTCGGTTTCGACGAGCAAGCGATCCCCGGGCACAAGACGAGCGGCGTCGCGAAGGTCCTGCGCGCTCTTGAACGACACATTGCCCGCGAAAGAGATGTACGCACCGAGATCGAGAGCTCGTTTCAAGTGATCTTCGTTCCCCGACCAGCAGTGGAAGACGACCTGCGGCACCTCATCGAGACCCTCGAGGGTAGAAAGGGCCGCGTCCATCGAATCGCGCGTGTGGATGATCAGAGGCTTCCCGATCTCCTTCGCAAGGTCGATGTGCGCGGTGAAGGCCACCTCTTGAGACTCGGGACTTGCGTGGTCGCGATAGAAGTCGAGACCACTTTCGCCGATCCCGACGACGAGAGGATCCGCAGCCATAACACCGATCTCCTCCATCGCCGCACGATTCCATTCGGCGGCCGAGTTCGGATGGATACCGACGGCGGCATGAACGTCGTGCTCATGAGCGATCTCGAGCGCGCGCCGGCTGGAAGCGACATCTATCCCGATCGTGACAAGGTCATTGACTTTGGCGACGTGCGCTCGATCGAGAACATCAGCAACTCTTTCGTCCTCTTCGACTATCTGTAGGTGACAATGCGAGTCGAACCACACGATGGACGGCTACGCCGCATCCTCGATGCGCGGGAACAGAGGATCGCCGATGTGAACCTGCGAGTCCTCGGGCAATAGCCCCCATCTCAGATCACTCGAGTAGCGACGGTCGGCGACAGATCCATCAAGGCCTAGACGTCTCCACAGCTCGTCGGCTGCGCGAGGGACGATCGGTGCCACCGTCAGTGCCAGCAAGCGCAGCGCGTCGGCAAGGTTGTAGAGAACGACCTCTAGCCGTCTCCTCGTGCTCTCATCCTTCGCAAGCACCCACGGCGCAACTTCCTCGACGTACGCGTTCGCCTTGCGCACGAAAGCCCACGCGAACTTCAGCGCATCAGTCGGGTTGATCGCATCGACTGCCTCGGTCACCCGCGCGAAGGACTCGCGTTGGACTTCGAACAACGACCGGTCAGAGTCGTCTAGCTCTGCGTCGGCGGGCGGCTTGGGTATCGATCCGTCGAGATAGCGCGCGATCATGGCGAGCACTCGTTGCGACAGGTTTCCGAGGTCGTTCGCCAGGTCGGAGTTGTAGCGCGCCGCCATCGACTCCCACGAGAATTCGCCGTCAAGCCCGAACGAGAACTCCCGCATGAAGTAATAGCGATATCCATCGGACCCAAAGGTCGCGATGAGGTCGTGCGGCGAGATCCCCGTCAGCTTCGACTTCGACATCTTCTCGCCGCCGACTTGAAGGAACCCGTGAGCGAAAACGGTCTCCGGCACCTCGACACCTACAGCCATCAACATCGCCGGCCAGATCACGGTGTGGAACCACAGGATGTCTTTGCCGACGAATTGAACGTTGGCCGGCCACGTACGGTCGAACCGATCCATGTCGGCCGGGTAGCCGATCGCGGTGATGTAGTTAAGCAACGCATCCACCCACACGTAGATCACGTGCCGCGCATCCCACGGCACGGGGATCCCCCAATCGAAGCTGACGCGAGAGATCGACAGATCGTCGAGCCCCTGACGGACCTTGCCGAGCACCTCGTTGCGGCGCGTCTCGGGCAGGACGAAGTGGCCCTTCTCGTATAGATCGATCAGTCTCTCGGCAAAGGCGGAAAGCTTGAAGAAGTAGTTCTCCTCTTCGACCTCTTCGGGGACGAGATCGTGAAGAGGGCACTTCCCGTCGACGAGCTCATCGGGGCTCTTGAATGCCTCGCAGCCGATGCAGTACAGGCCCTTGTAGGTCCCGAGATAGATGTGGCCCCGGTCGTACATCGCCTGGACGAAGGGAGCGACTGCCTCTTCGTGCCTGGCGTCTGTGGTCCGGATGAAGTCGTCGTTCGAGATGTCGAGTGCAGACCACACCTCGGTCCACCGAGGGATCATCGAGTCGACGAATTCTTTGGGAGTGATGCCCCGGGCAACCGCCGATTGCATCAGCTTCTGTCCGTGCTCGTCGGTCCCGGTGAGGAAATGGACGGTGTGCCCTTGCATCCTTCTGAAGCGGCACACGAAGTCCGCGGCCACCGTCGTGTAGGCGTGCCCGCGGTGGGGCACGTCGTTCGGGTAGGAGATGGGCGTAGTGACGTAGAAGATGTCGTCGGACACCTGACTAGTCCCTTCCTCCTAGGGCGACACGGCCGTTACGCCCGATTAATTCCAAGAATTTCCTTTATTTTCCCGGGCGAGTGACAGGATTGACCCGTTTGGGTGTTTGACTCCCGCTTGTTGCGGGCTTACATTGACCAGGTCTTACCAGTTATCGCCAGGGGGACCTGATGAAGTCTACCGGCGTCGTCCGGAAGATCGACGAGTTAGGCCGCATCGTCTTGCCGTCTGAGTTGCGGAGGGTTTTCGGCATCCATGAGGGTGACGAGCTCGAGATCTCCGTCCAGGATGAAAGGATAATCCTGGAAAAAAGGCGGGACGTGTGTCTGTTCTGCTCTGCGGAGAGCCCGTCACTCCAATATCGAGGGCGGTCGGTGTGCGACACGTGCGCCGCCGAGCTCGGACGCGAAGCTCGCCACGAGGTGAGATTGCCGGACGCAGAGGTATCTGCCACGGCGGCCGTTACTCCTCGTCGATAAGAGCGTCAAAGACATCTCTTCGAGGGACGCCCGCGGCGCGGGCGACCTCGGACATCGCGTCCTTCCTATCGAGCCCTGTGTCCATGAGCCGGCGCGCACTCTCGGCTAGCTCTGCAGGGGTAGGTCGCTCCGTTCGGGCGGGGGCTCCTTCGACCACGATCACGATCTCTCCGCGCGCTCCCCGCTCGCGCACATCGTCCAGCAATTCCTCGATCGTGCCTCTGCGGACCTCACCGTAGAGCTTGGTGAGCTCGCGGGCTAGAGCGGCCCTACGAGGGCCGAGCCGCGCGGCCAGATCCTCCAGCGCCGCCTCGAGCCTGTGCGGCGACTCGTACAGGACGAGCGTCCTTTCTTCGGTGGCGAGCACATCGATGCGATCGACCCGGTGGGATCGTTTGCGCGGCAAGAACCCCTCGAACACGAATCGATCGGTGGGTAGGCCCGAGATCGACAAGGCGGCGATCGCCGCCGAGGGGCC
>JAXDJM010000195.1:0-6354 GCA_034665605.1 Actinomycetota bacterium
TCATCAATCCGAGCGCCGGGCGCTTCTCGTCCGAACAGACAGAGCGCGTGATCGACCGGCTGAACGTGAGGCTCCGTGTCGAGGTCCTCACGACTACGGCGAGAGACGCCGGTATCGCGCTCGCCTCCGAAGCGGCCGCCGCGGGGGTCCCGCTGGTCATCGCGATCGGCGGCGACGGGCATGTGAACGAGGTCGTAAACGGAGTAGCGGGAACGAGATCGGCATTGAGCATCATCCCGGGCGGCACCATGAACGTGTTCGCTCGAGCTCTCGGCATCCCGCTCGACCCCCTGCGTGCTGCCGATGGATTGATCGACTCCCTCGACGGTCCCGAGCGCGTTGTGCCGCTCGGACGGATGGACGATCGGTACTTCACTTTTTCTGCAGGATGCGGGTTCGACGCCGAAGCGGCGGAGCGCGTCGAGCGTGACATCCCCGCGAAACGAAGGTTCGGCGAGTTGTTCTTCTACTGGAGCGCGTTCCGCGTGCTGGCCGGCTCGTACCGGCACCGGAACCCTTCGATGATGCTCGAGGGGCCGTTCGGCAAGGTCCCGGTTGCCATGGCGGTTGCATCGAACGCGGGACCTTACGCATATCTGGCCGGACGCTCGATAAACCTTGCCCCCGACGTCGATCTCGACCGGGGGATCGACGTGTTCGCGCTCAAGAGGATGCGGTTGGAATCCTTTCCTTTGTATGCATGGAGATCGATCTTCTCGGGACAGTTCATCGATCATCCAGACTCCTTCTACCGGCACGATCTGACCTCGTTCGAGATCTACGCAGAGTCGACGTTCGCGCGCCATGTCGACGGGGAGCCTCTCGAACCGAGGAACTCGGCACACTTCGAACTGGTGCCGGGCATCTTGAAAGTTCGTGCATGAGCTTTTTGATACTCGGTAGCGACCCGCCTCTGGTGGATGCGATCGTCTCCACGCTGGTAGCCGATGGCGATCTCGTGAGGGTGGTCGATCCGGACCCGAGCCGGGTCGAGGCCATCAAGCAACGCGGCGGGTTCGTCGCGTCAGGAAACCCCGCCGACGCGGATCTCGTCGAGCGTGCCGGCCAGGGCGCACGGACGGCAGTCGTAGTGGAGCCGGCACCCTTAACTGCAGAGGTGCTGGGTGCACTTGTCGCGGCGCGCATATCGAGGATCGTCTATGTGGGCCGCGATGCAAACACCATCAAGCTCATTTCGGCCGGCACGCTCGATCATGTCGTGCTTCGACGCCGGCGCGCCACGCTGCGACGTACCGGTGAGATCTCATCGATAGTCGCGGCCGTTGTTGCCGCCGACGATCTCGCGGGGACGCCCAGGGTGGTAGTCGATCTATCGGATAAGAGCGCGCTCGAGATGTTGCTCGGAGGTTAGGCCGGCGCGCCGAGATATGCCTGGCGGATCTCGGAGTGGTCCAGGATCTCGTCACCGGAACCGCTGTAGACGAGCGTTCCTTTCTCCATCACGAAAGCTCTGTTCGCGATGTCCAGGACACCTGCGTTCTGCTCGACCATGAATACCGTCACGCCGTCTTCGTTGATGCGCTTGACGACCTCGAAGACGGTCTGCGTCAGCTTCGGCGACAACCCAAGTGAAGCCTCGTCGATCAACAGGAGCTTGGGCCGCCCCATCAAGCCGCGCGCTATCGCGAGCATCTGTTGCTCGCCCCCGGAAAGGGTCCCCGCAAGCTGGGTCCAGCGTTCGCGAAGGCGAGGGAAGTACTGAACGGATTGCTCCACGATGTCGCGGGTCTTTTCCTTGTCCCTCCGGTATGGCCACGCGCCGAGCCTCAGGTTCTGCGCAACCGTTAGCTGTGGAAAGACATGGCGACCTTCGGGCACGAGAACGACCCCCTCGTGGACCCGTTTGCGCGCGTTGAGGGACACGATCTCTTTGCCGTCGAAGGAGATGCTGCCGCCCCACGGATCGATGAGCCCGGCGAGCGCGAGCACCGTCGTCGTCTTGCCGGCGCCGTTGAGCCCCAGGAGGACCGCCGTCTCGCCTTGCTCGACTCCGAAGGAGATCCCTCCCAGTACCGGAAGCGTGCCGTATCCGGCGCGCAGCCCGGCAACCTCAAGAAGCGGCATCGGCGGGCTCCTGCTCGTCGACGTCTTCGTGGGCCGGGGCCTCGCCGCCCAAGTAGGCCGCGATGACCTCCGGGTGTGACTGAACCTGTGCCGGTACACCCTCGGTGAGAACCTGCCCGAAGTTCAGCACGTATACGTAATCGCAGACGTCGACGACCAGCGGCACGTGGTGCTCGATCATCAGCACGGTCAGGTTGAGCGTCTGTCTCAGCTTCAGCAACCTCTCGCCGAGCGCGTGAGCTTCATCCGGGCCCATGCCCGAGGAGGGTTCGTCGAGCAACAACAGGTCCGGGTCCGTCGCCAGAACGGTTGCTATCTCGATCAGCTTCAAGGTGCCGTATGGAAGTCCGGCCAGATAGGAATCCTTGAGATGCGAGAGACCGAGAAAGTCCAGGACCTCCATGGCGTTCTCGCGCAGCCGCCGTTCGACAGCGAAGGACTTGAACGCGCCAAACATCCCGCTCGCGGCGCTGTAGTCGACGCGCGAGTGCTGAGCTACGAGACAGTTCTCCAGAACCGTTAGATCGCGGACGAGGCCGATGTTCTGGAACGTTCGACCCATCCCAAGCGCCGTGCGACGGTGTGTCGGCAACATCGAGATGTCCTTGCCCCGATACCAGACGGTTCCGTCGTTCGGTTGATAGAGACCCGTGATGCAGTTGAACAGTGTCGTCTTGCCTGCCCCGTTCGGTCCGATCAGTCCGACGATCTCCCACTCGGGCACGGAGATGTTCACGTCTTTCAACGCGACCAGACCACCGAACCGGATGCCGAGATCCTTGATCTCGAGGACCGCGGTCACGCGTCCGACCCTTCGGTCGATCCGACGAGCTCCTTAGAAGGCTCGGCCGCCTCGGGCTCGGCTCCGTTCTGGGAGCGACGCTTGAACAATCCGCGTTTCCCCGACTTGGGCTCACCGGTGGCGTGTCCGCCGTCGGGATGTTTCGTGAACCGCTTGCCCGATAGCCAGCGCGTGATGGGAGAGATCTGCTCGGCTATCCCTCCGGGGAACTGGATGATCGTTAGGACTGCAAGGAGCGGGCCGATCACCAGCGTTATGTAGTTGGGATCGCGGTGGAACGTGTCCTTGAAGAAGTTGTTGAACCCGCTATAGATGGTGATGAGGTAGGGGAACAGGGCGAAGAAAGCAGAGCCGATTACGACGCCGGTTCGCCGGCCGAGTCCGCCAACCACGACCATCAACACCCACAGCAATGAGTTCGAGAAGTTGAAGTTGTTTGACACGACGTTCGTCTCGTGGAATGCGAACAGTGCTCCTGCTATGCCGGCGAACAGACCCGACATCATGAAGGCCAGCACTTTGTAAGCGGTCACGTTGATCCCATAGGTAGCGGCGACTGCATCGGACTGTTTGATCGAAAGGATGGCGCGGCCCACCTTGGATCGGAGTAGCCGCCAGTCGATGAAGAGCACGATCGCCAAGAAGATGAAGCACAGGTAGGCGAATGCGTGGTCCCCCACGAATCCATCGGGGCGGGGTGCGGGCTGGCCGGCCCCACCGTTGGTCAGCGCAGGGATCTCGAAGAGAGATCGTTCGGCGACGAAACCGTACGCCAGTGTGATCAGTGCGAGATATAGCCCGCGGATACGAAGCGCAACCAGGCCCAGGATCCCGGCTGCGACGGCCCCCGCCAGCGCCGCGATGACGACCGCTATCAAGAAAGACCCGATCGAACAGCTATCCGTCGTGCAATGAGCGCTCTTGGTCACGTAGAAGGCTGCGACGAATGCCGAGATCCCAACGAACGCCTGGTGTCCTAAGGAGAGTTGTCCTAGATATCCAAGAACCACGTTCAAGGACAGCCCGATGATCGCGAAGATGACCGCCAGCGAGATGCGGGCGGCCCAGAATCCCTTGACGCTGGCGGTCACCCAAAAGACCCCGCCGAAGATAACGATGAGCACGACGACGCGGGCAAACCATCCCTGCGGAGACGGTGAGAAACCAGAGGGGCCGGGTCGGTCGTCGACCGGAGCTTCCACCGGAGGAGTCGGCTCGGTCACGTCGAGGTCGGTCACGCTTCAGTCCCCAGGAGTCCTTGAGGTCGAGCGAGCAGGATCGTCAGCAGCGCGACCAACAGAACGACGTCGGGGATGTCCGGTAGGTAACCCTGCAAGAGCTTGTCGCCGATCGAGTAGTGGCCGGATGCCCATTGTGACAGGGCCTGGATGAGGCCGACCGCGACGCCTCCCACGAACGCGCCGGGAAGGCTCGTCATACCTCCGAGGACCGCGGCCGTGAACGCAGGAATCAAGACATACAAAGTCACGACTCCCGGCACGAGGTTGGTGGTGGGCACGTAGAGGATGCCGGCGATCGCACCCAGGAATGCGGCGGAGCCCCAGATGAATGGGGAGATCCGATCTATGCCGATCCCCACAACGCGCGTAGCGAACGCATCCTGCGAAGTTCCCAGTATCGCGAGGCCAAGGTCGGTGCGCGAGAAGAAGAAACCCAAGATGACTGCGAGTGCGAGCAGGACGCCGATGATGATGAGGTGCTGCGGATCGAGGATGTAAGTGAAGATCGTGATGCCCTGACCATGAACGATCGGCTCGAGGTTCTTGAGTTCCGGAAGGAATATGACGAACTCGAACCCGATCGCCAGAAGTGCGAACGCGATAGTGGCGACGAGGAGGGTTACGCGGGGTTTTTCAAGAAGCGGTCGGACGACGACCCGCTCCATCGCAAGACCTATCAGAACCGTGATCACGACTGCGGCGATGACGCCGACCCAGTAGGGGAGTCCGTACTGTCGGTTGAACAGATAAAGCGTGAACGCAGCAAGCGTTCCGAACTCACCCTGAGCGAAGTTAAAGACCCGGGCGCCCTTGTACACGAGCACAAGTCCGATCGCTAGGAGCCCGTAGATGGCACCCTGCGAGATCCCGATGACGACGAACGCGTTGGGCCCGGTTTGATCGCCGGCACCAAGGATCAGGATGAGCGCGCATATCGCGGCTATTGCGGCGCAGACGATTGCGGTTCTCATGAAGCTAGGAAGTTACCTCAGCAGACCGACCTCGCGCCAAGTCGCCGGCCCGCGCCTAGAAGTGGGACGCGAACGATTGGATGGTGTGCCACTTCGAATCGCTGCACGTCGCCTGATCCAGGTGGACGGCGGTGCCTCCCAGGTGATCGGTCGGCGAGAACTGCACGGGTGGGCCGATCTGCGGATCGGTTGTTATCCGCCCCGCGTGTTCCAGAGCCGAGATGAACCCTTGCCGTGTCAGGTTCTTACCGGCCAGAGTGAACGCTTTCCACAGGAACGAGCCGAGTGTCCATTCCGAGAACTCGAAGTCGTCGGATGTGCCCGAGTAGTACTTCGCGTAGGCCTGGTCGAACTGCGGGTCGTATTTGTTGCGGTCACTCCATGCCGGGAACGGCGAGAAGAACCGCGACCCGTCGATATTGCTGCAGCCGATCTGCGCAACGACGTCGAATGTCATCGTAAGACCGACACCCAGCCACTGTGGGTGGTACTGCTGCTGGTCGGCCGCTTTGAGCATCTGCAGGAAGAACGTGGGCGACGTGAGGACGAATGCGTTCTGAACGCCGTTGGCCTTCATGTCGGTGATCAGCGCGGCGGCATCGGTGTCGTTGGCTTCTTTGGGCTCGGCCTTGTCGTATGCGACCTTTCCGCCGAGCTGGTGCATCGCGTTGATGAAGGCCGAGTGCGCGTCTTCGAAGTTGGGGGTATCGAACCGGATCATGCCGTTGACGCGCGACCCACCCTTGAGCTGGTGCATGACCTCTTGCGCCAACAGCGGTCCTTGCTGCGGATAGGTCATCGACAGCGCGAAATAGTTGGGCAGGTTGGTCAGACCGACTTCGGTCACCCCGTTGGACAGATAAGGAACGCCCACGGAGGCGGCGTACTTGGCGCATGCCTGGATCTGGTCCGTCCCCGCCGCGCCAACCAACAGGAAGACGTGGTCCTGTTCCACCATCTCTTTGCACACCGAGACCGCTTGCGACGGGTTGTAGTTGTCGTTCTTCAAGATGACCTTGACGTCGCGCCCATACAGCGACTTGCCGTGATCGGCCTGCCATCTGAAGTAGAGGTCCTTTCCTTTGTCCAAGGAGGCGGAGGGGACCGGAGCCGCTCCCGTGATCGGCGCATGGATGCCGATCGTGATCGTGTTGTCGGTGACACCCGTCGTGTCGCCGGCTGTGCTACCGGAGCTACCGGTCGACCCCGTGCTCCCCGTCGACCCCGTGCTTCCCGTCGAACCCGTTCCGCCCGT
>JAXDJM010000196.1:0-4831 GCA_034665605.1 Actinomycetota bacterium
GCGGCGACGAACTGAACGTCACGCCCGAAGTGATCGGTTTCAGGTTCTGATCCAGCAGGGTGAGGGTGGGGCTCCCTTGCAACGTGCAAACGGTGTCTGAGAAGTTCGTCAGATCGATCTCTCCCTCACGCGAGCCGGCAGCACCTTGAAGCGATCCCACCGCTCGTAGCTGCCCCGCAGTGCACGAGCGGGCCGGCCCATGACCAAACACTGGGGGAGCCGACGATGTCACCTGTGACCCCAAAGGTGTGGGAGCGACCGACGTTGTCGGCACCGACCCCGCCGGCGCGATGGGCTTTGGCCCATTCAGCATCCGCACGCCCACGAAGGCGCCCCCCGCGATCACTACCAGCGCGGTGCCGACGATCGCGGCGTTGAATGCCATCCGGCGCCGGACCCGACGCGTTAAGGAGCGAGGTGCCTCCGAGTGATGGGGTACATCGTTCGCCTTATTCCGCAGAAGGCCGCCGAGCTCGTTCTCCATACTCATCGATCCTCACCTCGCATCTCGCTTCTGAGTTTCTCGAGTCCTCTCGACACGAGGGACTTCACGGTTCCCGGTGCACACTTCAAGACTTGGGCGACTTCGGCCTCCGACAGGTCTTCGTAGAACCTCAAGACGATGGCAGCTCGTTGCCGGGCGGAAAGGGTTTCTAACTTTGCCCACAGCTCGTCGCGATCCTCAAGCGAACGATCCTGTGCATCGATCACGTGCTCGCCGGCGCCGGTTCGCGCCCGTTCCAGGTATGCGCGCTCGACCCGCTTGTGACGAAAGTGCGAATTACTGAGATTCACCACGGTTCTACGCAGATAGGCATCGAAGGCCTCGGGATCGCGGAGATGGACGAGACGTCCGGTCAAACGGACGAAGGCATCCTGAACGAGGTCTTCGGCTACCGCGAGATCGCCGGTCAACAGGTAGGCGAATCGAACGGCCGAGTCTGCGTGCTGCAGGTACAGCTCGCCTATGCCTGGTTTGTCGACCACGACTTGTCGTTCCACGTTGGCGTTCAGCATCGTCCCATCACGCTACTTAGGACGCCTAAGTGCCCTCCCAGGTTCCACCCGGAGCAGAGCGGATCTTTGGCAATCAGGCGGCGAGCGTCATGGTTGGTGTCCTACGTCAGTCCGCAACGCTCCACACACCCGGAGCTTCTTCTGTGATCGTTCGCCCAAAGCGCTCGGTGAGCAGTCGCCGTAACAGCGAATCGAGTTTCTTGAACCCATCGTTCAGTCGATACTCCCCCGACTTCGTCTCCAGCACGATGATGTCTTTGTTCAACAGCCTCTTTGTTTGGGAGACTCTTAGGACATCCGAAAGCGGAAGGTCGAGCAGGGGTGCCCCAGCTTCGTGCGCTTTCTGCAATCGGTCGACTATCGCTCCACCGACGATTCCTGCGGTCGCTGCACCGGCGCCCGTATCGAATCGCTTATCGAAAAACATGATGCGGTCATTGGTCAGGATCGCGCGCCCCATGGTTGCCCTTATCCCGTCCCCAAGCAGGGCGGTTGAGTGCTGCTCGATCTCGACTTCGGGCGTGTCGCGCGCGAATGCATCTTCCATGCGCGGCATCGTATGCGACGCCTCTCGCGATCCTTTCTGGTGAGCGACCCTCTCGACGGACAAAACACGCACAAAGTGTGCGCCACTACAATCCGGCCCAGTGGCGGGAGTCGAGATTTGGCGCGAGCCGGTTCGTGGAACGGCCATGCACCCGAGCGTCCTCGCGTTATCGGGTCTAGAACGCATGCTGATCGGTGTGCGCGACAACTTCGTGCCACCCCCCATCCACCATCTAACCGGTCTCCGTCCGGTGGACGCATCACCGGGCTCGTCATCCTTTCGGATGCCGGCCTCACCGTGGTTGCAAACCCCTTTGGCCGGTTACTTCCCCGCAGGGATCATGGCCTGGGTCGCCGATGCGCCGCTGGGAGGGTCGATCCTGTCGACGCTACCCCCCGGCAAGCTTCTCGCCACCTCGGACCTGACCATGAGTTACTTGCGTCCTCCGGGACTCGATAGCGAAAGCCTTCGCGCGCGAAGCAAGTTGATCCACGCGGGCCGTTCGCTCGGACTTTCCGAAGTAACGATCGAAGACGGGAACGGCCGCTTGCTCGGCCATGGCACCTCGCGTTGCTTCTTGTTCGACTGGCCCGGCCCTGTACCGGGCGAGCCGGAAGAGGCATACGAGACACCTGTTTACGACACGCCGGATCCTTATCTGCGTCGACCGGTAGAAGGCGAGACACTTCCGGCCGAGATCTGGGACAACCAGAGTGGCCTCGACATCTTGCGCGGGTTTATCTCCGGGGAACTTCCGTCACCACCGATCGCGCATCTCACTGGGATCAAATGGCTCACTGCGGAAGACGGCGAGGCGACCCTTGGGGTACCGGCAAGCCCATGGTTATCGAGCCCGGCAGGGACGGTTTACGGCGGCGCGATAGCACTCATCGCCGACACCGCGTTGACCGGCGCGGTTCAGTCGACGGTCCCGGCAGCAACTGCGTACTCACCGCTCGACCTTCGGGTGAACTTCTTGCGCCCGGTGATGCCCGACGGACGAGACTTGATAGCGAGAGCGAAGGTCATCCACCGCGGCCGAACACTCGCCGTCGCCAGCGGTTCGATCGTCAACGCCGACGGCAAGCAAGTAGCGGCCATGATGGGATCGACATTGATCCTTCCAGATCGCCCGTGGCCTATCGACCGGCCGGTCATCCAGGAAGAAGAGGCCGGTTCGACAGACGAGTAACGCGATCTACCGGGTATTCGACTCGGGCAGCTTCTTCAAACTTCCGAACAGGCGGACGACTTTCTGAACGCGATCTAGATCGAAGCTGACATGCAAGCTAGACGAATCCCTTAGCCACCCGTGACCTTCCAGGAACCCGAACCATCCTCGACGATTGTTCGATCGTGGCGCTCCGTAAGAGCCCGTCGCAACAATGGTTCCCAAGTCTTGTAGCCCTGAGCGAACTGGATGGTTCCGTTTGGTCCCTCGATGACGAGGATGTCCCGCACTGTCATCTTCGTCACGTGCGACACGTGCGCGATGTCGGTAAGGGGCATGTCGACGATAGGGGGCTTTGTGCCCCTGGCCTTCTCGAGCCCCTGCGCAAGCAGCCCCGCCAGGATGCCGCCCACCGCGGCGGATTGTTGTGCATTGAAACGCTGATCAAAGAACAAGACACGATCGTTGGTCAGGATCGCGTGGCCGCGCTTGTTCTTGAGTGGGCCACCTGCCATGAGCACGGTGACTTGATTGTTCAGCTCCGCTTCGGGGGTCCCGGGCGCAAACGATTGGTCATCCACAGGGCCGGATCCTAGTTCTTCTGGTCGACGTCCTCGCCCGCATTTTGTTCCATCCACCTAGACAGTCCCTCGAACGCCAACCTACGATCGACTAATCATGAATAGATTGGTGATGCTGTCTCTGTCCGCAATGCTTATCGCAGGGATGGTGGGCTTCGCTCCACCATCTCAAGCCACACCCTCAGCGAAAATCACGGAATTCTCGCTCCCGAACGCGAATGCTGAGCCGAACGACATCACTCTCGGGCCGGACGGGGCGTTCTGGTTCGCCGAGACGGGAACCAGTGCCATCGGGCGGATCACACCCTCCGGGTCGTTATCGGAATTCCCGACACCGACCGGGGACTCCGGTCCCGTAGGAGTAACGACGGGGCCGGACGGGGCCCTGTGGTTCACCGAGCGCACGGCGAGCAAGATCGGTCGCATGACCACCTCAGGAACGGCCACGGAGTTCTCGCTTCCGTCGGCAGGTTCGGGCCCTCACGGGATCGTTACGGGCCCCGACGGGAATCTGTGGTTCACCGAAACCGACTCGGGAAAGGTAGGGCGCATCACGCCCACCGGA
The DNA here is from genome assembly GCA_034665605.1 of Actinomycetota bacterium. Lineage (GTDB taxonomy): Bacteria > Actinomycetota > CADDZG01 > CADDZG01 > WHSQ01 > JALZGD01. The sequence continues at coordinate 3,882 of JAXDJM010000196.1, forward strand.
ACTATCACGGAATTCCCGACTTCCAGCGCGAACAACGGACCACACGACATCGTCGTAGGGCCGGACGGCGCGCTGTGGTTCACCGAAGGTGATGGGCACCAGATCGCAAGGATGACGACCGATGGCCACCAGACGGAGTTCGTCCCCCCCACGGCAAGCTTCTTAGATGGACTCGCCGTCGGACCGGACGGGGCTTTGTGGTTCACCGAGATCGACTCAAACAGGGTCGGTCGAATCACGACGTCCGGTCAGATCACAGAATTCCCGCTGCCGACCCCGGCAAACAACACTGGGGGGCCTGGAGACATCATCAGCGGCCCAAACAACATGCTGTGGTTCGTCGAGGGTGAGCAGCCGGCACCGGACAACGCGATTGCATCCATCACACCGAGCGGGCTGGTCACAGAGTATGTGATCCCTACTGATCACAGCGAACCGGAAGACCTGGTGGAAGCCCCCGATGGTTCGATCTGGTTCACGGAGTTCGCTTCGGGCAAGGTCGGTCATCTGGTCTTGCTGCCCGACACGCAGATCACGTCGGCAAAGGTGCCGCGCGGAACAGGTCGAGCGACCTTCTCCTTCAAGGCCACCGGGGCGTCTACCGGTTTCCAATGCGCGGTTGTTCGCAAGAGACACGCGCCGCACGCGCCGCAGTTCAAAGGTTGCTCGTCGCCAAAGACCTACAAGAACATGCCGCCCGGCTCGTACACGTTCCTGGTGCGCGCGGTGAACGGGAGCGACCGCGACCCGACACCGGCAAAGAAAGCGTTCAAGATCACGGGCTGAGCTTTAGCTGACGAGGCGTGAAGGCAGCGGCCGCGCACGGGGCTTCGGGCATGGCGAGGCAAGCGACACGAAGCGCAGCGGAGTGGAGCTGCCGGGAATCGAAGGCCGCGGAGCGGCCGTGAGATGGGCTTCGGGCATGGCGTGGCAGCGGAACGTTAGTGGAG
>JAXDJM010000197.1:0-3621 GCA_034665605.1 Actinomycetota bacterium
TGTTGTTCTGGTCGCCGATGAGCGTGTCGTTGTAGTCGTTGCTGCCGTAAAGACCCGAGATGTTCGTAAGTGTGTCGATGCCGTCCCCACCGCTGGTCTTACCCGTCTGAAGGTTCGCGATGACGGCACTCTTGGCGAACCAGTAGATCGATTCGTCGAAGTTGTTAAGGCTCTGTGCGCCGCCGCCGTCGATCGTGTCGTCACCCTCCATGCCGAGGATGAAGTTGCTCCCGGGGCCGCCGGTGAGCGAGTCGTTGTACTGCGACCCGACGATGCCCGAGATGCGCGTAAGGGTGTCGTTTCCCGCACCGCCGGTGGCGGTGCCAGCGCCGAGGTCGACCGTCACGGCGGATGTAGGCCCGCTGTCGGCGAACGAGCCGTGGTACCAGGCGATGTCGCTGGGAACTTCGCCCGGTGCGGCCGTCCCGCCGTCGATCGTGTCGTTGCCGCCACTGCCTTCGAGGATGTCGAGGCCGGAGCCACCGTTCATGACGTCGTTGCCGTCGAGTCCAGCCATCAGGTTCGGGCCGTCGTCACCGGTCAAGTGGTCGTTTTCGGTGGACCCGATGAGGTCCTCGAAACCTTTGACCACGTCCCTACCACTGCCACCAGACGCGCTGTGGGTACCGAGATTCGCCGTCACGCCTCTCGACGCGTAGCTGAAGTCGATCTTGTCTTCGCCGGCCCCCCCGTTGATCTTGTCGTTGCCCTTGAAGTCGAAGACGTAGTCGTTACCGCCGAGACCGCAGATCAGATCGTGGCCGCCGTTGCCGACGAATACTTCGTCGGCATTGGGTCCGACCATGACGTCGTTTCCACTCGTCCCGACGACGTAGCGATGGCGCTTCTTCACCTTGATCTGCGTCTTGGTCGCCTTCTTGCCGAAGCACTTCGGCGTCGCAGCGCCCGCAGCCGGGACGAACGCGATGCTCACCGCGGCCACCAGGGCCGCGATCATCACTGCTTGGACGGATCGATGTGTACGGATCAGTTGGGTCCCTCCAATGTCGTCTACCTGTGTTCAGTGTCCGAGTGCGCCGGACGAGCGTCAAGTCCCTTCCGGCCGTATGTCGTGAATCAGACAGCTCACATGAGGGCCACGGCGCACTCCGTTAGCGCCTTCGGCCCCCTTTCCGAGAACGCGTGCCCGCCTCTACGCTTCCCACAGCAGTATCGGCGCCGCGCGCGAACGCCGGCAACGTCAAACTAGACATAAGGAGACAAAGTTCACATCCGTAATCAAGGAAGGCGAGCTCGAAGAACAGTGACCCCATGACCGAACTCCAAGACCTGTGGGCAGACGTCAAAGCCACCCGTCGCTCGCAGGTCGCCTCGGGTGTCGACCGAGCCACGATGGAGGCCTTCTGCTCGCAGGCACGGGCCGGGGGCGATCTCGTCGTTGTCGAGGCGTTCGATCCGATCGCCGCGGAGAACGGCCTCGGCCCCCTTGGCTCAATCGTGGAACGGGTGCTGGCCGAGCTGGGCCCCCATTCGCTCGAAGATGCTGGGACCTGGGTCCAACCGGCGATCGACGATCTAACCGGTCGGTCGGCATCGAGACGGGACCTTGCCGAGATCTACTCGGCGGTCGGAGCCGTCTTGATGCGCGCTGCCGAGATCCGTGGGGTGGTGATCGTCCTCGACGGCATCGAATGGGCCTCGAGCGCGATCCGCGGCCTGCTGGGATATCTCGACGGCGGGCTCGACGCCACCGTGGCCGTGCTGTGCGTGCACGGGGCCGGGACCCGCGATCTCAGCCCCGAGGAGCACCTTCGCCTTGCGAACGAGCTCGAAGCCACCGACCGCGCCCTTAGGGAACCCGAGCTTGTCGGCGCACATCTCGCATATGCATCGGCCACCACCGAGGGCGACCCCGAGATAGGTCGTCGAGCCGCGCTGTGGTTTGCCCGAGCCGCCAAGGCTGCAGTCGATCGATCCGACATGACCTCCGCCACGCGCCTCTACCCGCGCGCGATAGCGCTGCTGCCACCGGGCGATCCAGACCGCCTGAGATGCATGGTCGATTCATGCGAGGCGTTGCTTGCCACGGGGCAGGTGGGCGAGATCGTCGCTCTTGCTCGCAACGGGATCGTCGAAGCGCGTCGAGAAGGCGACGGATGCATCGCCGCCCGCCTGCGCGTGTGGCAGCTCATGGTCGACGATTCGACTGCAACGGACGACCCGCCGGTCGCGGAGCTTCAGTCTCTGGAAGCGACATTGTCGGAATGCAACGATGAAGCCGGTGTGGCGCACACCGCGGAAGCGCTCGCGCATATCGCGTGGATCACCGGCGACGCCGACGAAGCGATGGCTCGGATGCAACGAGGGCTCGTGTCGTCATATCGAGCCAACGAGCGCGTCCCTCTGTCCCGGATGGCGGTCGCGTATCTCTCGATACTGGTTGCCGGGCCGATGCCGGTCGACGAAGCGATCCGAAAGTGCGAGGCCGTTGGCCCCATCGCGCAACGCAGCGCGCTGGTCGAGATCTCGCTCAAGGCAAACGCTGCGTTGTTATTCGCCATGGGGGACGGCGTCACGGTCGCGCGGCATTCGCTGGAGGATGCCGAATCGATCCAAGCGGCCCTCGGCCAACCACCGTGGGTCGCGCGCGTGCCCCGGATCGCCGGGTCGATCGAATTGATGGACGGTGATCCCGTCCGAGCGATCGAGCGAGCCGGTCGCGATCTCGACTTCTTGCTGCAGGGCGCTCATCCCGCGGGCATCGATGCGGGGGTGATCGTGGCCCGAGCCCTGTGCGACGCCGGACGCCACGACGAGGCCGTCGAGCTCACGCGGCGTTTGCTTGACTCGCTTGCGGCCGTGAGCACCTCGGAGGCCCCCGAGATCACGGATGGGGAGATCGAAGCAGTCCGAGCACGCGCCCTCGCAGCAGTCGGTCGCCCGGGGGATGCCACCGCCTCGATAGCGCGATCGGATGCGTCACCACCTTCTCATGTCCGCTTTGTGCAGCGCGCCGATCGACTGCTGGACACTGCCCTCGCGTGTTCGATGCTCGACGAGCTCGGCGATGCACGAAGGCGGTCGGAAGAAGCTTTGCGCCTATATCGAGAAAAAGGTGCGCGGCTCCCAGCGCTGCGCGCTCGCTCAGTTCTCGAGTCGACGACGAAAAACCTGTAACCAGGTTGACAGGCCCAATGTCGTCCACTTGACTGACGCGCGGACGAGCTCGGTGTTTGGTGTCCCTACAGAAACCGAGTGGGAGGAGCGTGATGGGGAGCCGAGCTAGGGACAGATCGGAAGTTTGTAAGGCAAGCCGAGGAAGAGGAGAGGAGAAGCTACATGGCAGATGAGCAGAAGGATTTCAATGACAAGGTAGTTGCAAAGATCCAGGAGGACCCGGACTTCTTGGGCCACCTGCTCGAGGACGCACAGGGAACCCTTGAGTCGGCCGGGCTGGTCTCGGCCCCCACGGATCTCGCCGATCAGGAAGGCGAGGCCAAAGAGGGCGAGGACGTCGCCGGACACAGCTACATCACGTACTGGCGGACCTGTCGCTTCTGGTACGGCGGGTACTACTGGCACCGTCGATAGTCTCGCAACGTCGTTCGGAGGGCTCGTCGGCGCGGTTCGACGAGCCCTCCGTCGCGTCGTACCACGAAA
>JAXDJM010000198.1:0-3618 GCA_034665605.1 Actinomycetota bacterium
GTCGAGCCACACCGAATCTCCTAACGCCCATTCGGAAAGCCGAGCAACCGACGGGTCGTGTGCGACGACGCGCGACAGGTTCGCCGGCGCGGCCGGCGCATCGATCTCGAATGACGGCAGACCTACACGATCGAAGACCCACGAGATGATGCGCGCAAGGTCTGCACCCGGGCGGCCGGGTCCGTCCGTACCCGGCCGGGGGACCTCCACTGGTGGCGGATAGGGAGGCGGAGGCGCGAGCTCGACCGCAACGTTGGGTCCCGGCAAACCGTCGGTCAGAAGCCGGTCGAGGATCAACCCTGCAAGGGAGTGGCCGAGAAGCTCGCGCGGTGGAGGTCGTTGCGCGATCTGAGTGGAAACGATGTGCGCTTCGAGGTCGAGATCGCGATGCGTGTCGGTCATCGTGTAGGGGCGGCCATCTCTATACGAGAGAAGCACAGTCCTCTTGGGAGAAAAGCCGTAGGTCCTCGGATCCACGTGGCTCAACGCGCCGGTGGTCGAAGTCGAATCCGCGCCTTGCAATATGAAGAGGCTTCCCGGCCTGAAAGAGGCGGCAACGGGAGCCGGTGTCCGGATGTAGCGATCGTAGGTAGTGAGGAAGAACAGGGCGCCGACCACCACGACGGTTGCAGTGACGGCGATCGTGCCGCCACCCGGGTAGGTCCCGGCCTTCACGTGCTCCCTCCATCCCAGGAAGAAGAGCGCATTGAGCGGCCCGATGAACAGCAGGACGAGGGCCGAAAGGACCGCACTCTCGTGCGACAGGATCGTCATCGCCGCGCCGAGCAGGGCCAGTAGGTACGCGTAGCCCAGGAAGGTGCCGTATTCGGGAACAGGCTCGGGGCGAGTGGCGCCGGTGTCGAGATCGATCCGCAACGCACGGCGCATGAAGAGAACCGCAGGAAACAAGCCGAGGACCGCCGCGATCCAGATGAAGGGCGCGTACCGCATCGCGACGGCGGCGAAAAACAGAGCCGCCGCGGGGACGAAAGCGGCCGTCGCGCGCAGGGACAACTTGAGAGCGGCAAGCCAGGCCGAAGCAAGGTCCCCCTCGCGGTCCTCTGCAAACCACAGCGTTGCAGCAAGGACCCCAGAGCGAATGATCAGCCCCAGCGCGACCGCAGCCACCATGTACGACCACCCCGGCGCATATGCGATCGCCTGTTTTAGATCGAAATAGATGTCTAACGGGAACACGGCCGTGGAGGCGACACTCGATGACGTGGCTCGGAAGGCCCCGGTTGCCACGAGCAGAGCCCCAAAGAATCCTTCCGCGCACAAAGGGGCGATGGCCCACGGCGACCGCCGGAGAACCCGAAGCCCTGCCGTCACGGTACGCACCGACCGGAGAATAACTATGCTGTCTCGCCATGGCCGAGGCGGAGACCGAGTCGCTTCCCCCACCAGACGCGCAAGAGCACGATTCCATCAACGTTCCACGCTGGGTTCGACTGGATTGGATCGCGATGGGGGGGATCAGCCTCGTCGCGTTCGTAGTGCGATTTATCAACCTCAGGGATCCGTCGAGCTACGTCTTTGACGAGGTCTATTACGCGAAAGACGCGTGTTACTACCTCGACTCATCCGTGCAGTTCTGCAAGCTCCCGGCGGGCTATACGGACGAGCAGTCTTACGTCCACCCTCCACTCGCGAAGTGGCTGATCGCGATCGGAGAACGGATCTTCGGCTACAACGCCCTGGGGTGGCGGATCGTTCCGCTCATCGCAGGGACGTTGACGGTTGCGCTTCTTTACGTCCTGGCCCGGTTCTTGCTGAGGTCGATCCTCGGAGCCAGCCTGGCGTCCGGGTTGCTCGCGATCGATCTCTTGCACTTCGTGCAATCTCGAACCTCGATGCTGGACATCTTCGTGCCGCTCTTCGGGGTTGCCGCGATGCTGTTTCTGGTCCTCGATCGGGAGCGCTGGCGCGCCGAAGCCCCGCCGCCGGATACGCCTGAAGACCTGCCCGATCAAGAGGAGGATCCTCCGCCACAGCCGAGGCGCTTGTTGGCCCGGCCCTGGCGTCTCGCGGCGGGGATCTGTGTGGGAGCAGCCACCGCTTCGAAGTGGAACGGCGGCCTCATGTGGGCAGCAGTCGTCGTGTTGACGATCGCATGGGAGATCGCGGGCCGCAGGCACGATGAACGCGGCCACGTGCTCGCGCGGGCGTTCTTGGAGGAGGCTCCCTCGATCGTCCTCTTCCTTTTCATCGTCCCCGTTGTCGTCTACACGCTGACGTACATCGGGCGCATCCACGGCACGTTGCTGGGCTTTCCTTGGAGCCAAGGCACGTGGCTACGCGCGTTCTACGACCGACAGAAATCGATGTACGAGTTCCAGCGGTACTTGAACGCGACGCATTCGTATCAATCACCACCATGGTCGTGGCTATTGCTGAAGCGTCCGGTGTCCTACTTCTTCTGCTCGGGGTCGTCGTGTACGCCAACGGCAACCGGCAACGGATACCAGGAGATCATCGCGACGGGTAGCCCATTCGTATGGTGGTCGTCGATCCTGGCACTGATCTACGTGGCATGGCGCTGGATAAGGACGCGCGACTTCTTGGGGGCCGAGGGCTTGATCATCACGGGCTTCGCGTTCACGTACCTGACGTGGGTTTTCCTAGCCGCGGATCGACCGGCCGTGTTCATCTTCTACATGCTGCCGACGGTACCGTTCATGTGTCTCGCGATCGCCTACGTCGGGGTCCAACTCGGCCGATCGTGGGAGGCAAATACCGCGATCGCCCTATTCACCGCAACGGCGGTAGGGCTTTTCGTCTTCTACTACCCGATCGTTACCAAGACCACCATCAGTCAAGACGCATGGAAGCACCGCATCTGGATCTTCGATAATTGCGACAAGCCGTCGCAGATCGACATCTCGACCACCGAAACGACGACCGTGAACGGAAGGCAGTCCGTCATCCCCACCACGACCACAACGGATTCGGGAAGCGTGCCGCCCGGCTACAGCGAATCGTGGACCCATGGTTGGTGCTGGATCTAGAGGGGACTCACGCGGGGGCCCACCCTGTCCTCTTACTTGCCGCTCTTTACTCCAAGAAGCTTGATGTCGAAGATCAGCGTTGAGTTCGGCGGGATCGTCGGGGGGTATCCGGCCGACCCATAGCCGAGGGCCGGCGGGATCGTGAGCTTGCGCTCGCCGCCCACTTTCATCCCGGGCACCCCTTCGTCCCAACCTTGGATCACCATGCCGGCGCCGAGCTTGAAGCTGAAGTAGCCGGGGGGGTGCTTCTTCGAAGCGTCGAAAACGGTCCCATCGGTGAGCATCCCTACGTAATCGACCTTGACGGTGTCGCCCTTCTTGGCCTCTGGCCCCGTGCCGACCTTCACGTCCTCGTACCGCAGCCCGTCGTCGAGGCAGGTCTGATTCGCCTGACACGCCGCTCCGAGCGGTGACCCACTAGGCGCTCCACCGGCCGGGGTTTTGTTCGAGTCGTTGCCGCCGCACGCGGCCAGCAACACCACGCAGGCACAAGCGAGACCTATCGTTTTGGAAACCATGGGCGGCAGATTACTTCGTGGCGTGAGCAATATGTGATGGACCAACCTCACCTTTATGCTCCGGCGGCCGAACACACGACGATCTATAGGAG
>JAXDJM010000199.1:0-8383 GCA_034665605.1 Actinomycetota bacterium
GCCACAGCGGACGCAACCATCGGGATCCCGTCGTCGACTCTTGGGATCCTCGTCAATCTCGAGAACGTCCAGCGTCTTGTCGGCCTATGCGGAGCGGCGACGGCCAAAGAGGTTTTGATGGCCGCTCGACGATTCACCGGCGCCGAAGCCGCCGCGGCGAAGCTCGTAACCGAGAGTGCCGCGCCGGAAGAGCTCGACGCAGCGGTGGATCGTCTCGCCCACTCGATCGGCGTGCTCGCGCCGTTGTCCGTTCAGGGATCCAAGCGCGCGATCCAAGTCGTCGTCGATCACATGACGAACACTCGAACCTCGTATCCAGACGAGTCGGCCGCTGTGGATGGGTTGGTGATGGATGCTTACAGGAGCGCAGACCTCGTCGAAGGGATCAGCGCGGCATCCGAGAAACGGCCTCCGCGATTCTCGGGCGCTTAGCGCCCAGTGTTCACAGAGGCTTGCGAGCTGCGAAGCCTTCGTCGCGGCGGTGGAAGTATGCGACCGACGGCTCGCCCAGTCGCCAGCACAGCCACACTTGTTCGTCTCCCATACGAGATGGAAAGTCGATCAGGCCGGTTTCGATGTCGCGCAGCTCTACTTGCCATTCCTCGAGCCGCTCTATCAATTCGGTGACGCGCGCCATCGTTCTGTTTTCCTTGTCACGATCCCCGTCGCGATCACTCGAACCCCCATTGGTGACCGCGGCCTGTGCGACGGCTGCTCGGATCTTGGCTGCTTCTTCGAACTTCTCGCGTAGCTCGACCAATGCGGGGGCGATGTAGGGGAGCAAAGCAGTCGCCTCTGCGACCGAATAGATCTTTTCCTCCGTCATGGCTCGCCCAACAGTTGCAGGAAGCGCTCTGAAAACGGATTGCCGCTTGCGCGCGCCGCGTCTGTGACCTTCGAGCGATCGAATCCGACGCGGCGGTGGACCAACGAATAATCCGAGCCCCTCTGATCGACTATCAGGTAGCTTGCACTCGGAGCATCGGCGGGAAGCCCGACCGAACCCGAGTTGCACACAAGGGTGCCGTCTTGCAGCCGTCGAGTGAACGCAAGGTGGACGTGACCGTAGAAAACGATCGCGGCTTTGCTCTCGTAGGGCCTGAAGTCGCGGACCGGAGCGTCCGGTAGCGGCGCCTCGAAAGGCGAGTCCGGGGTGCCGTGGACCAAGAGCATGGATCCCGGCCCGGTGTGTCCGATGGGCAGATTCATCAACCAGCGTGCATCTTCCGGGGTGATCGCATGGGCTTGAGCCGTCGCACGCAGAAGCTCTCGGTCGCCCTCGTCGTCCACGGTCTGTGGGTCGCCCGTGATCCACACGTCGGTGTTGCCGCGAACGGTCGTCCACCCTGCCTCGCGCACGATTTGGATGCACTCGGAGGCCCACGGTCCGCCCCACCCGATGTCTCCACCACACCAGATCTCGTCGGCTCCCTGTTTCGAAAGGTCGCCGATGACGGCCTCGAGGGCCGGGAGATTGCCGTGGATATCGGAAACGATCGCTACGCGCATGTCGGCGGCGTTTCTACCCCACCGGGACCCGAACGCAAGCACCGCACGAGACTTGCAGGCAACATAGAGGCATGGCCACACTTGCGGATCGGATCCTGGAGATCTCGGACCTGACCCATGATCAAGCCGAGCATCTGAGGACGCTGTGCTCGTGCTGGCAGATCCTGGCCGACCTGTCTTTCTCCGATCTCCTGTTGTACGTACCTTTGAAGGGCGCCGGAGCATCGGACGAGCTGTTTGCCATCGCCGCGCAACTCAGGCCTTTCACGTCGCAGACGCTCTATCCCAGCGACATGGTCAACAAGCGCGTGACCCAACCCGAACAACCGATGGTCGAGCGAGCTTTCCGCGAGGGCCGCATCTGGTCCCAAGAAGATCCCGTGTTGGTGGACGGGATACCAATCCGCATGGACGCCGTGCCCGTTCGACACGACGGAACGGTCATCGGTGTCGTCACGAAAGAGGGGAGCCCGGCTACATCACGCCGGCCCGGACGTTTGGAGCAGGTCTACCTGAACGCCGCGGACTACGTGTCCCGGATGATCGCCGACGGCCGCTTCCCCGGCCCCGAGCGGCCCCCGGGAGATTGGCCGCGCGTTGGAGACGGTTTGATCGTCGCCGACGATGCGGGTGCCATCTCATGGTCGTCTCCCAATGCCGTGTCGTCGCTACGAAACCTCGGCATCGATCAGAACGTAGTGGGACGGCATCTTGACGCCCTCGGCCTTGGACCAACCCCGATCGATGCCGCGTATGCAAGCGGCTCGATCAGGGACGGCGAGTTGCAGCGCGGCGACAATCACGTGACCTTGCGTGTCATGCCGTTGATCGAGGACGATCGAGTGGTCGGGGGTCTCGTCCTCAGCCGCGATATCAGCGAGGTACGTCAGAAGGAACGTGTGATCTCGGTTAAAGATGCGACGATCCGCGAGATACATCACCGCGTTAAGAACAACCTGCAGACGATAGCGAGCCTCTTGCGATTGCAAGGCCGGCGGTTGCGATCGGATGAGGCAAAAGCCGCTCTCGAAGAAAGCGTCCTACGTATCGGATCGATCGCGCTCGTTCACGAGACTCTGTCGGAGGCACCGTCGGACGTTGCCGAGTTCGGCGAGGTAGCGCGCCGCATCGCTCACATGCTTGGTGACGGGATGATCCTTCCCGGCCGGGACATCTCGATCAAAGTTACGGGGGCGGCCGGCCCCCTGGGAGCCGATATGGCGACGCCCTTAGCGGTCACTTTGACGGAGCTACTTCACAACGCGATCGAGCATGCGTATCCAGAGGGAGCGGGCGGGACGATCGCCGTCGAGCTGTCGCGGTCCCCCGAAGGCTTATCGATGCTCGTTCGAGACGACGGTGTAGGTGTGACCGGGAACCCGTTGGAAGGATCGCGTCTCGGCCTGCAGATCGTGAAGTCGCTGGTTTCGGAGCTCGGAGGGACGTTCGACATCACGTCAGAAGGTGGAACCCGCGTCGAGGTGCGCATCCCGCTGACCTGAGCGCCCGAAGGCACCCAGGACGGATTCACTCTTCGAGTGCCTCACGCAGCTGGCTAAGGGTTCGATTCAACAACCGCGAGACGTGCATCTGCGAGATTCCCAAACGGTCGGCGATCTCGGATTGAGTCAGTCCCTTGAAGAAGCGGAGGTAAAGGATGTTGCGTTCGCGTTCGGGAAGCTTCTCCATCTCGGGTGCGAGCGATGCCCGGTACTCCAGGTTTTCCAGGTGCTCGTCGTCGGTCCCGAGCTGGTCTGCCAAGGATGACGAGCCCCCGTCTTCCGAGTCGAGTGGCGCGTCGAGCGAGGTGAAGTTGTATGCCTGCGCTATCTCGAGCCCTTCAAGGACCGTCTCTTCAGAGATGCTGGCAGCTTCTGCGATCTCGGCCACGGTTGGAGACCGCCCGAGCTCCTGGCCCAAGAACCCGACAGTCTTGGTGAGCTCGAGGTGGAGCTCCTGCAGACGGCGGGGGACTCGCACCGCCCATCCTTTGTCGCGGAAGTGACGTTTCAGCTCGCCGACGATGGTTGGCGTCGCGTATGTCGAAAACTCGACCTCGCGCTCGAGATCGAATCGCTCGATCGCCTTCAGAAGTCCGATGGTTGCAACCTGTGTCAGGTCCTCTAACGGCTCTCCGCGATTCCGGAAGCGTCGCGCGAGGAATTCGACCAGGCCCATGAATTGCTCGACAAGCTGCTCTCGTATCTCGGTTCGCCGCTCTTCGTCACGAGCGTTCGCGTACGCGAGAAAGAGCTCGCGAACCTGATCTTTGTCGAGCATCACGCGTTCGCTCACACCCGCCGGCCCTTTGACAGGTTGAACGTAGCGGTGCCGTCGGCTTGCGAGAGAGAAGCGTTGTCGACCACCGTATCGAGGATCTGTTTGGAGAAATCGGTCAACTCCGTTCGCACCTTGACGCCGGGCAGGAAGCGCCCCACCCCCTGGATCTCGATGCGGTCGTCGTCGATGCGGAAGTTGATCTCGAGCGTCCCGTCTCGCCCCTGTGCCCCCGTCATGTACGCGGAAAGCTCGTCGACTCCGATCTTCAGATCTTCGATGTCGTCGATGCTGAACCCGAGTCGTGATGCCAGACTGGCGGCGGTCAGGCGCACTACTTGAACGAAAGCAGGGGATGCAGGGATCCTCAGAGTGATCTGGTCCACGCCTTAGATCTCTCCTGGACTGGCTAGGAGGCCGACGCTTTGCGGGACGTTGACTTCTTCTTCGCGGGACTCGAGCTCTTCGACTTCTTCGCTTGTTCGACGGAAGCCTTGAGAGCTTCCATGAGGTCGACGACCTTGGTGGGCTCCTCGGTCGGAGTTGCAGCAACCGTGATCTCTTGGCCTTCTACTTTCTGCTCGACGAGCTCCTCTAACTTGTCGCGGTACTCGTCACGGAAGTCTTCTGGTTTGAATGAGTCGGATAGTTGCTGGATCAACTGTCGCGCCATCTTCACTTCCGTGTCGCGGACGTCGACTTTCTTCGTCAACTCTTCGAAGTCCGGTTCGCGGATCTCATCCGGCCAGTACATGGTTTCGAGAACGAAAACATCGTCCTTGAGACGAACAGTTGCAAGGTGCTCTTTATCGCGCAGGGCTACTTTCGCGATGCCGACCTGTCGCTCGGCTTCGAGAGCATCCGCAAGCAACCTGTACGCCTTCAGGCCAGAAGCTTCCGGCGCGACGTAATAGGTCTTGTTGAAATAGATCGGGTCGATCTCGTCGAGTGGCACGAATGAGACGACGTCGATCGCGCGGATCGAATCGACGTCCATAGCGGCGAGCTCTTCGTCTGAGAACGTGACGTAATGATCCTTCTCGTACTCGTAGCCCTTGGTGATGTCGTCCCAGTCGACCTTCTTGCCGCACTTCGCGCAGGTCCGCTCGTACTTGATCCGGCCCCCGTCCTCCTCGTGCAGCAAATGGAACTTGAGGCTTTTCTCTTGGACCGACGAATAAAGGCGCACCGGGATGCTGATGAGGCCAAAGGTGATGGCGCCTTTCCACAGGGATCTCATGGGGCAGATTCTACGGCTACCTGCGCTTTTGCCCTCATTCAGTCACTCTCGGTAGCGAAAGAGCGCAGGAAGATAACTCTCCGCGTCGAAAGCTCTATGCTGTCGGCACTGAACTGAAATCGGAATACATCGGTCAAAAAGTAGCGAAACGGACGACAACCGGGAGCGTGACGGACGTGGCAAACGTGGTTAATGGCGATTACTCGAAAGCTCTGGGTGACAGGCTGCGGAAGATCAGAACGCAGAAAGGCATGTCACTGCAGGACGTTCAACACGCGTCCGACGGACGATGGAAAGCGGCTGTGGTCGGGGCGTACGAGCGCGGCGATCGCAATGTGACCGTCGCGCGTCTCGCCGAGCTTGCCGATTTCTACGGCGTTCCCACGTCGGAGATCTTGCCCGACGGCGCGGCCTCGGCCGGAGCTACCGAGCAGAGACGGCGTGTGGTGCTCAACCTCGAGGGGCTCGATCAGGTACCGGCAACCGACCGCGATCCATTGTCGCGTTTCACTACCGCGATACAGATACAACGCGGGGACTACAACGGTCGTGTCTTGACGATTAGGGAAGACGATCTGATGGCCCTTGCACTTCTGTATCAGACGACTGCCGAGGAACTGTCTCGCCGTTTGAATGACTGGGGTTTGCTCGTTTCGAGCAACGGCTCCGAGCGCTAAACGGCTATCGCAGCCACCGCGATCACGGCGAGCATCGCGCAGTAAAGGCCGGTGAATCCGTAGTCGATGGCACGCGGTCGCATGGGCAGCAAGACACCCAAGGTCCAGATCGGCATGACGATCACCGCGAATAAAAGGGCGTAGGCCAGAGAGGGCCACCTCGCCCACGATTGATCTTCGAAGATCGCGGCGGCCAGACCCAGCAATACGACCGCCAGGAACGCTTGCCCCACCACGTCTGCTAGGGGCCCTTTTTTCGTCAGGCGGTAGAGGCGATAGCCGAGCCCGAGGGCGGCGTTGATACACAACGCAGCGATCAACACCGTCTGCCAGGCCGAGGTCATGTGTCGGGAAACATATTCGCCTTGTCGCAACGACCGGGTGAGCGGCCGCTACACTGCGTCCCCGTGAAACGCCAAACAGTGACGCTTGCGGTTTTGCTGGTGACCGTTTCGATGGTTGCCGGCCCAATCACTGCAGCGCGCGCGTCCTCTGTACCCCCAAGCGAATGGGTCGTGGGCCCCCAGCGTCGCGTCGCGTTCATCACGTTCGACGGCCAGACGAAGGCCAAGAAGGTTCTGAACATCGCGAAGGTTCTGAAGACCAAGCACGCTAGAGCCTCTTTCTTCATGCCGGGCGTGTGGGTTGCCCATCACCGCACGAAGGCACGCTTGATCCACCTCGCCGGCAATGCGTTCGGCAACCGGGGATGGCTCAACGGATCCTTCCTGCAGCAGAGTGACGATCAGATCAAGGCATCGCTGAATCGTGCCCAGAAGGTCTTGAACTCCATTAAGGCGTATCCGCGGCCGTTCTTCCGTCCTCCCGGTGGGCAGCGCGATCTACGAGTACTTAGAGATGCAGCCGCCCTCGGCTACCGATCGGTTTTATGGACGGCCCATCCTGGCGGCGGCAATGCCAAGCATGTCGCACACAAGGTCGTTCATCACGCGCAAGGCGGCTCGATCATCTCGCTCGACCTATGGCGCGCGAGCAATCGCAGAGCACTCCCGAAGATCATCAGTGGTTTGCGCAGGAAAGGTTTCAAACTACGCACCATCGATCATCTGACCGGTTCCCATGCCGTGCGCTGGGACACGACGATCAAATATGGATCCTCTGGCGACGAGGTCGCGTACGCGCAGAAGACGCTTAACTCGATCACGTTCCCGGCCGGTGCGATCGACGGGAGCTTCGGTTACTCGATGGAGCAAGCGACGTGGGCGTTCGAGAAATACAAGGAATTGCCCAGGGACGCCACCATCACTCCTCAAGAGATGGAACAGATCGCGGTGTCGCACCGTCCGCACGCGCCTAGGCGCGCAACGAAGACATTCGTGGACGTGGATATCTCTCGCCAGGTTCTCCGCGAAGTTCGCAAGGGCCGCGTTACCCACACGCTTCCTGTTTCGAGCGGCGGTGAATACCAGTACTCGTCCGACGGCGGTACGTACACGGCCCACACCCCGCGTGGGGATTTCACGATCGAGCGCAAGATCCCCGGTTGGAGAACGAGCCGGCTCGGACGGTTGTGGTACCCGAGCTACTTCTATAGCGGCTTCGCGATTCACGGAGAGCCGGAAGTGCCTCCATATCCGGTGAGCCATGGGTGCGTGCGCATCCCGATGTACGTGACGAAAGGCTTCTACTACCGCAACCCGATAGGAACCCCGGTCTACGTCCACGACTGATTTCTAGGACCGCATCCCGGCCCCTTGCGAGAGCCCGTTCACGCAGGTTGAATGAAGCTCACGATCGCGTGCTGAAAGGGGAGCTTCATGCCTAGATCGCCGTCTGCCGTCGTCCTCATGGCATTCATCGTGGCGGTCGCGGTCGTGGCCCCAGCTGCACATGCGACCTTCCCCGGGACCAACGGGCAGATAGCGTTCACCGGGCCCGACTCGAACGGCCAACCGCGCAATCAGATCTTCGGTTTGAGCTCGGACGGGAGCAAGCGGGCGGACCTGACCCAGTTCGACCAGGAGAACTCCAAGGCGGACTGGAAAGTGGACGGCTCGGAGGTCGCGTTCTCGTCGGCGCCTAATGGAAACAACGGCCCGGGGCCGGAGCAGATCTGGACGATGAATTCCGATGGATCCTCGCGCGTGCAGATCACCAGCGATTCACACGACAACGACGCGCCTTCGTGGTCTCCCGATGGTTCCAAGATCGCGTACGTAGCCAACCCGAACGGGCCGGACTATGGCGACGTATTCGTCATTCCTTCGGGCGGAGGCGCCCCGACCAACCTTACGAACTTGGGATCGGCCGGAATCGCAGATACGCCCGATTGGTCACCCGATGGAATGAAGATCGCTTATGTCGGACGGAACGGTCCCGATTACGACGTCTTTACGGTTTCCTCGACCGGAGGCGCGTCGACCAACCTCACGAACGACTCTGCCGAAGACCACGACCCGTCGTGGTCTCCCGACGGCGGCAAGATCGCATACGCGAGCAAGTCCGGCAGCGGCCCTTTCCACATCTGGGTGATGAACGCCGACGGAAGCTCGAAAACGCAGATAACAACGGGAGCCTCGAACGACTTCAACCCGTCGTGGTCACCCGACGGCACCAAGATCGCGTTCGATCGCGGCTGCCCCAACGACGGATGCGCGAACAATCAAGGCATCCCGCAGAACGGTGACATCTGGGTGATGGACGCTGCCGGAACCAATGC
>JAXDJM010000200.1:0-11426 GCA_034665605.1 Actinomycetota bacterium
CGATCCACGTCGGCGAGTTCCACTTCGCGTCTCGCACGTCTCACTGAGCCGCCGGCGGTGGACGGCGAGAAGGCGTGGCACGTCATCTTGCTGGTTCTCACCTTGTTCGGGGTCGCGTCGCTGACCATCGTCTTGCTCGGCCCCCTGGTCCTCGACCCCCCGCCACCATCCCTTGTCCGGGCGAAGCCCCTTCTTCTTGGCGTGGCGCTCGCGGCAGTGCTGGGGCTGATCCTGGAATGGAAGGTGATCCACTAGCGCACCTATTTGGGACCTCCGAGCGGAGCGTCACCACGTGGAGCGAGGTGACCAGCCCAGGAATAGACCGGGGGCTGGCCCCCGTTACCTATAATGAGATTCAGCTTCGGCCAGCAGACCGTTTGAAAGGGGTTAACCCGCCGTGGCAATGACCGAGACCGATAAGACCATCGCACCTAGCCTCTCCATCACCGCGCAGGCGGCCACGAAGGTCCACGAGCTACTGGACCGCGAGCTCTCGGCGGCCCCCGAGGAGCACGCCGGCAAGGAGTACGCGCTGCGTGTCGCCGTGCAGCCGGGAGGCTGCGCGGGCCTGCGTTACTCGTTGTATTTCGACGACCGCAAGCTCGAGGACGACATAGTGAGCGCCCTTCACGACGTCGAGATCAGGGTGGACAAGATGAGCTCCCCCTACTTGGCGGGTGCCGAGATCGACTACGTGGACTCTTTGCAGCAGTCCGGCTTCACGATCAACAACCCGAACGCCAAAGGAACGTGTGCGTGCGGGGATTCTGCGCAGTTCTGATCAACTGAGTTCGACTCGATCGGGGTCGCTTTGGCTCCGCCAAGTGCGGAATCGGGATTCCCATCCGCGGCCTTTCGTGTTCTAGGACGCTAGGAGGCGCAGGTGTCGATAGCGACGACCGTGGTCGGCTCGTATCCAAAGCCGCCCGATGAGGGCAAACCGTTCACGCTGCGGAAGACCCTGCACGCGCTCGAGCGCTCCGATGCAACCCCCGACGATGTAAAAGCCGCGCAGGATGATCTGGCACGTGAGGTGATCGCGGAGCAAGAGGCTGCCGGGATCGACGTCATCACCGACGGTCAGGTTCGCTGGGACGACATCGTTACGCCATTCGCTCGTCACATGGCCGGGTTCTCGATCGGTGGGCTCCTGAGGTTCTTCGACAACAACACCTATTACCGGCGCCC
This sequence comes from Actinomycetota bacterium, assembly GCA_034665605.1. Classification (GTDB taxonomy): domain Bacteria; phylum Actinomycetota; class CADDZG01; order CADDZG01; family WHSQ01; genus JALZGD01. The sequence goes on from JAXDJM010000200.1 coordinate 1,189, forward strand.
GATATGCACCGGCCCGGTGGAGTGGCGAGGACCGGCGACGGTCGACGACTATAAGTTCGCTGCATCCGTAGCAACGCACGAGGTCAAAGCCGTCATCTGCGGGCCGGTTACGTTCGCTCACCTTTCGGTCGACGAGCACTACGGCGACTACGAGGAGTTCGTCCTCGCGATCGCCCGGGTACTCGCGCAGGAGGCGTTCGAGCTCGAGGCGGCGGGAGCCAAGACCATTCAGATCGACGAGCCCGCGCTGTTGGGCGCGCCCGAGGACCTCGAGCTTGCGGACACTGCCCTCAACGTCATCGTCGAAGCACTCGAACGCTCCGAAACCTCCACCACCCTCTCGACTTACTTCGGCGACGCGAAGCGCCTCGGGCCCGAGCTGTTCAAGCTTCCGGTCGACACCTTCGGTTTCGACCTCGTGTCGGGAGTCGAGAACGTCCGGTTGATCGAGGATGTTCCGCCCGAGAAAACCGTTCAAGCGGGGATCGTGGACGCGCGCAACACGCGCCTTGAAGCGGTTCCTCAGTTGATCAGGACGATCGAGTCATTGGTCGACATCGTTGGGCCCGGCCGCCTGACGATCAGTCCCTCGGCCGGGCTCGAATACCTGCCGCGCGAGAAAGCGAGGGCCAAGTTGCAACTACTCACTGAGGCTGGGAAGAGAGTCGGCGCGTGACGGGAAACGTCGATCTGAAGGGCCCGGGACTATGGACCACATCGGTCGGAAGTCTCCCCAAACCCGACTACATACTCGCGGCACGCGGCAAGTTCGCACGTAAAGAGATATCGCGCGAGGAGCTCAAGGAGCTCGAGCTCAAAGCGACGCGCGAATGGGTCGAGTTCCAGGATTCGATAGGAACCGACCTGGTGGTCGACGGCGAGCAGTATCGGGGCGACATGGTCGCGTTCTTCGCCGAAGAGCTCGAGGGCCTCGAGATCGGCGGTCTGGTGCGGTCTTACGGGAATCGCTACTACCGCAAGCCGATCGCCGTCGCGCCCATCCGGCGAGCCGAACCTATGACCGTCGAGTGGTGGAGATACGCGCAATCCCTGACGCAGGCACCTGTCAAAGGCATGCTGACGGGGCCGTACACCATCTGCGATTGGTCGTTCGACGAGCACTACCCAAGCCGTCGCGACATGGTCCTCGATCTCGCGCGCGTCATCCGCGATGAAGCACTGGATCTCGAGCGAGCGGGTTGTCGTTATATCCAGATCGACGAACCGGCCGCATCGACGCGTATGGACGAGCTCGACCTAGTGATCGAAGCGATGGGGATCGTGACCGAGCCGTTGAGCGCCCACACGATCACGCACATCTGCTACGGGGACTTCCACCGCGCATACCCAAAGATGCTCGATATCCCGGTCGACCAGATCGATCTCGAATTCGCGAACTCGGAGTACTCCCTGTTGGACGAGTTCTCCGACAACGCCTTCTCGAAATACATAGGTCTGGGGATATCCGACGTCCACACCCACGACATTGAAACCGTGGACGACCTGGCCGAAGGCATCCGCCGGACGTTGAAGTACATCCCCGCCGAGCGGATCTTCGTCGACCCCGATTGCGGGCTCAAAACGCGAACCGTGGACGAAGCGAAAGAGAAGCTCGTCAATATCAAGAAGGCAGTAGACATCGTTCGCAGCGAGCTCTAGTTCGTTAGTGACATAAGCTCGACCCAGACCGAAACGCGCAGGGGAGCACCGCAGGAAGCGGAGCTGAGAGGCCTCGAAGGCGACCCTGGAACCTGATCCGGTTAGTACCGGCGAAGGGAGGCGCACGAAGTGACTGGTGTCATGGAGCGCATCGAAGCGCTCCCCGATTGGGGGATCGAGCCCATTCCCCCGAACAAACGCACCTTGACGACTTGGGATCTCGCGATCCTGTGGGGTGACTTCGGCATCGGCTTGCTCGTCCTCGTGACGGGGGCTTTGCTGGTTCCCGGGCTCGGTTTCTTCGCGGCCCTCGCGGCGATCGTCGTGGGGTCGGTGGTCGGCGTTCTCCTCCTCGCGGTGGCCGCCGTCCCGGGAGCCGATTACGGGATCCCGACGATGGTCTTGTTCAGGCCGGTGCTCGGGGTGCGCGGTTCGTGGTTGCCGAGTGCGTTGAACGTGCTGCAGCTCGTCGGGTGGACCGCCGTCGAATTGTGGGCGATGTCGTTCGTCGCCGATCTCGTGACCCAACGGGTATTCGGCATCTCGGCGCGATGGGTGTGGCTTGGGATCGTCGCCGTCGTGTGCACCGGGCTGGCGTTATGGGGGCCGGTGGGCGTGACGAGAGTTTGGCTCGAGCGCTTCGGCGCGTGGGTCATCGGCATCATCTCGTTGCTCGTCACCATCGCGGTGCTTTCGACGCACGGGATCGGTCACGCACTGACGGCGCCCGGTAACGGAGGCTTTCCCACCTTCGGGCCCGCGCTGGATCTCGTTATCGCTATGCCCGTGTCGTGGCTACCCCTGGTAGCCGATTACACGCGCTTCGCAAGAGGGCGCCGGGCAGCGTTCTTTGGAACCCTGTGGGGTTACTTGGTTGCGAACATATGGCTGTACTCGCTCGGCGCGTTGTTGGTCCTGGACAAGCACGTGGCGCCGTCGCCTGCCGGCATCGCCGCCGGGATACTGGCGGTCGCAGGCGGCTCGATCGCCGGTTTGTTGTTCCTCGTTGGGCTTCTAGTTGGCGAGACGGACGAGGCTTTTGCAGACATCTATTCGGGCGCGATCAGCCTGCAGAACGTCTTCCCGAAATTGTCGCAGAGAGCCCTGTGCATCGCGATCGCCGTCATCGCGACATCTCTAGCGGCGTGGCTGACCATGGAGAGATACGAGAGCTTCTTGTTTCTCGTCGGGTCCGTTTTCATCCCCCTGTTCGGCGTTCTTGCCGCCGATCACTTCATCTCTCGCAAGAGCGCGATCGTCGTAGGCGGGCTCTACCGGCGCGACGGGCCTTATTGGTTCACTCGAGGCATCCGTTATTCGGTGCTGCTGCCGTGGGTGGCCGGATTCGCGGTTTATCACTGGGTACTCCCGACGGGCCCGTCGTGGTGGCTCGCCGCCGTTGGGCACCTCGGTCGCCCCATCTCGGAACGCGCCACGTGGCTACCTGCATCGGTTCCGGCCTTTGCGGCCGCGTTCTTTCTGGCGTTCGTCGTCGGTCGACTATCATCCGGGCATCCCCGTCGCGGCGCTGTATCGGCGCTGTATGGCGCAGGTCCCAGTTCCGACAGAGGAGATGAAGCGTGAAGATCGAGGCTCATTGCTCCACCTGCGACAGGCGGTTCCTCCTCGAACAGATAGGACCCGATTCCGATGCTCCCGGCCGGTGCCCGTTTTGCGGCGCACGCTTCGGTCGTCACTACACGACGGTCCTGATCGAGACGGTCGAAGACGCTGAACGCGCCAGCACGTACTTCATCAATGCGCTACGGAAGCTCCAAACGATGGAGACCGGTTTCGAGGTCGATATGGAGACTTTGCTGGAGCATGTAGCGGAGCAGATCAGCGATGAGAAGTTGAATTCCTCGCTCGGCCGGTCCGCGCCGGCGGCACGCACTGCTTAAATAACTGTAAAGAAGTGGCAGATTCAGGTAGGGACGCCGGAGTCCGTGAGGAGACGAGCGCGAACCGAGTCTTGGTAGTTACCACCGACGAGCGGCTGCGCGCCGAGCTGGCCGATGCCTTCCCCGCGGATTACGAAGTCGACATGGTTTTGGACGCGCGAGGGGCCCTCGGCTATCTCGAAACCCATCGGCCGGCGGTTCTCGTCGTCGATATCCAGACCGGGAGCTCCGGCGGTTACGGACTGCTGAAGGACATCCAGCAAGACAGTCGGATCGCAGCGGTTCCTGCAGTGATGGTTCTCGAGAGAAGCCAAGACAAGTGGCTCGCGAAACAGGCCGGCGCGGAGCTCATCCTCACCAAGCCGGTGTCCGCCGAACGCGTCGTCGCAGACGCGCTATCGCTGGTCGCGGCGTAGCTCTTCCTACAAAGTCGCAGGTCAAACCCCTTGCCTTCCCCAAATCTCACTCTTAGAATTACAAAAATGTAATTCGACGATGTAGCCGTTGGGGCGAACGGCACATCGGAGTCTGAAAGGGCCGGGGGAATGCAGCGCATCACAAACAAGCTTCTGCAACCTGTTGAATGGCAAGCCCACGCACGGTGCACGGAACCAAGCGTCGATCCCGAGATCTTCTTTCCCGAACGCGGCGGTTCATCGAAAGCCGCGCGCGCTGTGTGCAAGGACTGCAAGGTTCGCGAGGAATGTCTGCACTACGCGTTGAACAACAAAGAACAGTTCGGAATATGGGGTGGAACATCCGAACGCGAACGCAGACGACTTCGTAGAGAACGCGTTCAGAAACGGTTACGCGCGGTTTCCTGAACGTGTTTCACGTCGCGACGCGAATTTCGTGCTGTAACCAAATGTCAATTCAATACTTGAACATTCTGTTCAAATCGTGCCTAATAACAGGTTGGATGCGCGATTGTGCATGACTGCATCCATTGTTCGTCTCATCACACGCAAGAACGCGTGCGTTGAGAGGGGAAGAAACGGGGTCGCGGTGATCTCGTTCGGACGCATGATTGGAGGTGCAGCACTTGGCAGCAAAGAAGACGACCGGCCGTAAGAAGACAGGCGCTCGCAAGAGCACAGGTCGCAAGTCAGCGGCTCGGAAGTCGACCGCGCGCAAGAGCACAGCCAAGAGGTCGACGGCGCGCAAGTCGACAGCCCGGAAGTCCACCGGGCGTAAGAAGAGCACGGCGCGCAAGTCGGCCGGTGGCCGGAAGAAGTCGACCGCTCGTAAGTCGACCGGTGGGCGCAAGAAGTCGACCGGACGCAGGAAGAGCACAGGCCGTAAGACCACGGCGCGCAAGTCGACCGGACGTAAGAAGTCGACGGGTCGCAAGAAGTCGACCGGTCGTAAGAAGGCTACAGGCCGTAAGAAGTCGACCGCACGCAAGTCGACAGGTCGCAAGAAGGCGACGGGTCGCAAGAAGTCGACCGGTCGTAAGAAGGCCACGGGCCGCAGGAAGTCGACGGCGCGTAAGTCGACAGGCCGTAAGAAGTCGACTGCTAGAAAGTCGACGGGCCGTAGAAAGAGCACGCGCAGAAGAAGCGCTTAAGCGTTCATAGCTTCTTCTAAGGAGCGGCCCGGCTCGATAAGGAGTCGGGCCGCTTCGCATTTCGGATCCGGCATGAACCGAGCCGGCGGAAGGCCGATCAACTCGGTGCCGACGATCGTCACTCCTCGCACCTCGGCCTCATTAGCAACGGCATCGAAGGCTTGGTCGATGCCGGTGCGCTCGGGCTCGACGAGGTTCATCGAGACTTGGGCGAGGTTCTTCGAGTCGAGCCACAATCCCAATGCGCGGATCCCGTGGGGTCCGCCGCTGCGCGAACGCACGCGTGCCGCGATCCGGCGAGCGATCTCCACGTCGGTGTCGAGCATGACGTTGAAAGCGATCAACGGCCCGCGCGCGCCGACACACACCACGCCCGATCGCACGTCGATCTTGAGAGGACCGTAATCGGGTACGAGTCCTCGTGCCGCTCGCTCCCGTAGTGCTGCCAAACCGCCGGACCGCAACAGTGGCAGCGACCGGGTTTCTTCTCTCTTGGCAGCCGACCCGTAGAGGTAGACCGGTAATCCGACTTCTAGACCGATACGGCGTCCCACGCCGTCGGCGACCCTTGCAGCGTCTCTGAGGGTCGCCTCGGATACTTCCCCAAGGGGGACGATCGGACAGACGTCTAATGCTCCCACCCACGGATGGATCCCGTCATGCGCAGTTAGGTCTATCGCCAACGCGGCGCTTGCGAGCGCGGTCAAACCCGCAACAAGCTCAGATTCTTCTCCGGCCATCGTCAGCACCGTCCGGTTGTGGTCCGTGTCGCGATGAAGGTCCAGCACCGTCGCCTCGGCGGCAGCTTCAGCGAACCTCGCGATGAGGAGGTCGTCACGTCCTTCGGACAGGTTCGGCACGGCGATGAACGTCATGGGGCGTTACCGTAGAAGAGATGCAGCCGAACGGCTTCGAAGATGGCCCCGCCCTCTCGCCGCAGGAACCCCAGTCGTACGGCTATGCCGTCGAGGTGATCGAGGGCTATGACGAAGCGGTCATCCGATCGCGACTCGCGTTGCGACGCGAGGGTTTCTCGATAATCACCGAGATGCACGTCGGAGATCTGCTCGTTCCAGAGCCCAGCGATCAGCGCCAATACCTCATCATGGGGGCGTGGTCGTCTGGCGTCACGAAGTCGCCCGCCGACGATATCGAGGTTGCGGTTCACCTCTCTTGCAATGTGGTCGTCCACGAACAAGAAGGAGGCGCGGTCGTAGCTGCGCTCGACCCGGTGGAAGACGTCGATCCTTCGGATGAGGCGGCCCTTGCCGCCGCTCACACGGCTCGGGATGCCCTCGCCCGCGCATTGCAGTCGATCTCGTCGGGGCCCGGGGAGCTCTCCGATGGCTAAGGGCCGCCATTCGGGGGTCGAGCCGATCGTCCAGAGTTTCCTCGCACGCATGGATGAGGTGGTCGAAAGATCGGCCGGCGCCATCAGAGACGCGGTCCCTTCGTACTCCCGCTCGGTCGAGGTCATGCGCGACGTGCGCGACGCCGTACGTGAGAACGTCACCACGCTGGGGCAAGTTCTGGCAGAGGGCCGCGAGGTAAAGCACGACGAGCTCGAAGGTATCGAGCGTGTCGGCGCCCGTCGCGCCGAGGCGGGGGTTCCTCTAGACGATGTACTGCACGCGTATCGAACCGTGTCTCGAGTGTGCTGGGACATCCTTGCCGAAGAGTGCCGGATCTATGACGGAGAAGCGCTCGAGCCGACGATCGAACTGGCCGAAGCCGTTCTTCGGTACACCGATGACATCTCGACTGCAGTGGCGGAGGCATATGCGCAGGCACAACGCAGCATCGTGCGCGAGCAAGAGGGCGCACGGCGCGAGTTCCTGGCGGATCTTCTTTATGGAACGGATGCCTCGCCCGAGGACATGCTGAGACGGGCACACGCCTTCGGCTACGACCTCTCGCTCAGTTACGTAGCGATGGTTGGTATCGGCCCCCCCGAGGACACACGCAAGGAAGCGTCTGTCGCCGCCGCAGCTTCGATGACAACCGCTCAGGCGACTGCCGATGCGATCGTGTTGCAGAAAGGCGAGCAGACGATCGCCCTCCTCCCTTCGGAGACGTTCGCCGACCCGGTGGTAGTGCCCGAGAAGGTCGTCATCGAGCTCGGAGACGGGTGGCGCTTCGGCGTGGGCGGTCCCGAGCCCGGCTTGGAAGGCATCAGGCGCGCGTATATCGAAGCCCGGGAAGCACTCGAGATCGGTATCGGTCTCGGGCTGAGTCGCCCCGTCTATCGATTCGACGACGTCATCCTGTACCACTTCCTCCGCATCGAGCCCGCGCTCGTCGACAGATTTGTCGACCTGACGATCGGGCCTTTGATCGAATACGACGATCGTCGTAAAGGAGAGCTCGTCAAGACACTCGATGCGTATTTCTCCAGCGACGGCAGCATCAAGTTGGCGGGCGAGAAGCTGTTCGCACACCCACACACGGTCACCTACCGACTGAAACAGGTCGAGCGCTTGACCGCGTGGTCGTTGCGCGACCCGGAGGACAAGCTGCGTCTTCAACTAGCGCTGCGAGCACACAGGCTGGGCCAATCGAGACGCGATGGAGACGACTCGCCGGCGTCGTAGCGGCTGCTAACCTGCCTCTTCATGCCTAATCGCGTTCTGATCATCGGATGGGACGGTGTCGACTGGACCGTTCTGCAACCGATGCTTGATGCCGGTGAGTTGCCCAACGTCGCGGCGTTGATCCAGCGTGGTGCCTTCGGCGACTGTCTTTCGTCGGTGCCGTCTCACTCGTGGTGCGCGTGGCCGACGTTCATGACGGGACTGAATCCCGCGGGCCACGGTGTCTACGACATCCTCGAGCACAAACCCGGCGCCTCGAAACGATTGCCGATCACCTACCATTCGATCAAGGCCCGCACGATCTTCGACGACGTGACCGCGGCGGGTAAGACCTCCTTGCTGGTGAACGTTCCACTTACGTTCCCGACGCCGGCCATGAAGGGCAAGGTGGTCGCCGGTGGAGTTCTGCCTGCGGCGCGGTCGTACACGTACCCCACGGAGCTTCAGACAGAACTCGACGATCACGCTCCGTTCCCCATCAACGGGATGAGTTGGACGACCTTTAGGAATCGGCCCGAAGCGTTCCTTGAAGAGTGCGCCGAGATAACGGCGAAACGTCAGGCCGCTTTCGAGTACCTATTGGACACGACGGATTGGGACCTAGGCGTGCTGGTCTACGTCTCCACCGATCGGATCCAGCACTGCCTTATGCAGTACATCTGCCCGCTTCACCCGAGTTACGACGAGCTCAAAGACACGCCAGTTGCCAAGCAGACGCGTGCCGTATATCAACAGCTCGACGAAGGTTTGGGACGACTGCTCGAGCGCACCACCGACGACGACCTCGTGATCTTCATGTCGGACCACGGTCATCAACCGTGCACTCGTGCGTGCACGATGGATCGCATCCTTCACCAGCTCGGATACCTCGAGTTCGGCCGCGGAAGCTTTACGTTCAACCTCATTAGATGGGGCCCTGGACGGCGCATCGCGCGGCGGCTGTACGACATCTTCAAGCTGCACGGCAGGATCTCGATCCCTGCATCGCCGGTCGAATGGTCCAAGACCCGCGCATATACGAGTGTGGTTTCTACCGGTGAAGGGGTGTCGGTCAACCTGAAAGGCCGGGAGCCGGGCGGGACCGTCGAACCGGGCGATTACGAGAAGGTGCGCGAGGCGCTCGCCCGCGACCTCGCCGACTTCCGTGACCCCGAGACCGGCGCGGCTCCGATCTCGAGGATCTATTACAAGGAGGAGGTCCTGTCGGGCCGTTTCCTCGACGAGGCCCCCGACCTGCTCCTCGTTCCGGCCCCCCTGTACTCCTTGACTCACGCGAAGGGCGCGGTCGAGGAAGCCGACTGGCTGTCGGGCGACCACCGTCTGGAAGGAGTCGTCATCGCGACGGGACCCGAAGTAACACCGGGCCCGCTGGGCGAAACCGCCTATCTGAAGGACTTGCCGACGACCGCCTTGGCCGCGCTCGGTATCCCGAGCGCGATCCCCCGCGACGGTCGCGTGCTGAAGAGCCTCGCAGGTGACGTCGAGCTACGGGTCGAGACGGATGGGTCGACCCTGGACGCGGCCGCCGCCGGTACCGGTCTAACCTCAGACGAAGAAGGCGAGATCGAGGCTCACCTGCGTGGTCTCGGGTATGTCGAATGAGCAAACTTAAGAGGAGGTCTCATATTGCGCGCTCGTAGATCGTGTTTGTCGGTGCCGGGGTCCAGCCCAAAGATGCTGGCGAAGGCACCCACACTGCCCGCCGATCAGGTCTTCATGGACCTCGAGGATTCGGTCGCCCCACTGGCCAAAGAAGACGCTCGGGGGAACGTGATCGATGCTCTGAAGAACAACGACTGGACCGGCAAGACGGTAGTCGTGAGGATCAACTCGATCGACACGCAGTGGGCCGCCGATGATCTGAAGACGGTCGTCGAGAATGCGGGGACCTACCTGGACTGCGTCATGGTGCCCAAAGTGCAGCACGCTCACGAGGTCCACTTTGTGGATCACCTCTTGCGGATGATCGAGACGACTACGGGACTCGAGAAGCGGATCGGTATCGAAGCGCAGATCGAGACGGCAACCGGTCTCAAGAACATCCACGAGATCGCACATGCATCCGACCGGTTGGAGACCCTTATCTTCGGCCCGGCCGATATGAGTGCATCGCTCGGTCTACCCACCGTGACCGCAGGCCTCCCGATGCCCGGCTACCCCGGCGATCACTGGCACTGGGTTCTCGAGACGATCTTGGTCGCCGCTCGCGATGCGGGTCTTCAAGCGATCGACGGCCCCTACCTGTTGATCAAGGATCTCGACGGCTTCCGCGATATGGCATCACGAGCCCGTGCTCTCGGATACGACGGCAAGTGGGCGCTTCATCCGGGGCAGATCGACGTATTGAACGAAGTATTCACTCCGACGCAGGACGAATACGACAAGGCCGAGGCGCTGCTCGAGGCTTACAAGCACGCGACCGAGGTCGATCGCCGCGGCGCCGTGATGTTCGGCAGCGAGATGATCGACGAGGCGTCGCGCAAGATGGCCGTCCAATTCGCAGAGCGCGGCCGCGCGGCC
>JAXDJM010000201.1:0-3250 GCA_034665605.1 Actinomycetota bacterium
CGAAGATCAACGGGTTCTCGATCGTCCGGTACAGCTCCCACATCCCCAGCCTGTTGAGCTCGGGCTCGACAGCGCCGGCGACCTCGGCGATCGCTAAGGCGCGCAGGCACGCGTCTTCGGCTTCCACGGCGACGATGTCCTCGGGATCTAGATCGAAGCTTGCCTGCGCGGACTCGTCGGATCGCTCTACTCCCTCGACGGCTTTCAGCTCGCGGCCCGAATACTTACGCGCGATCTCTTCCAATGAGTAGGTCGACGCGCCGGGATCGAGCAAGTACGACCCGATGTGAGTATCGAGATGGACGCCGGCGAGCGACACGCCTATCGCATCGAGCGTCAGCACAACTTCGCGGCCCCCATGCACGTACTTCGGAACGGTTTCGTCTTCGAGCACTTTCCCGAGAGCGGCCGACACGTGCTCCGGCGACACTCCACGAGGACCTACTGCGATGCACGCCACCGCGCCACCCCACGAGAACGCGAGCGAGCGCGGCACCCCACGCGCGACGGCAGGGACCGTGTCGACGGCGAAGCCGCCCGACGATGCGAGCTCGCCGGCGAGTTGCGTAAGCGAGTCGGCCGTTTCGATCGAACGAACGTCGAGCTCGAAAGCCGCGCCTTCGCCTTCGGCCGCGTCGGGCAAGTCCGCGAGCAGACGTTCGAGCAGGGTTCTGAACTCGAGGGAGGTGAACAGCTCGCGCACCTCTTCCAGGTCCCAGCCACCCATCTTGAGATCGCCGATCTTCACGTCGTCGAGCGGCACCTCCGCCAGCCGGGACAACTTCTTGTTGATGGCGACCTGATCGGCATGCTCGGCGAGATTCTGTGCGAGCTTGGGCGTCTGCTCGCTCGCGTGCGCGACGGCCTCTTCTGCCGACCCGTACTTCTGGATCAGCTTCGCGGCCGTCTTGGTTCCGACACCGGGCACCCCCGGCAGGTTGTCGGACGTATCGCCCTCGAGAGCCTTGAGATCGACGTACTTGGAAGGTGGCACTCCGTAGCGCTCCTCGACGGCTTTGGGATCCATCTCGACGATGTCGGAGATGCCCCGACGGTTGTAGAGAACGTGGATGCGACCGTCGACGATCTGGAAGAAGTCGCGGTCACCGGTAACGATGCGCGCATCGATGTCTTCGGCCGCGGCCATCTTTGCAAGGCAGGCGATGATGTCGTCGGCCTCGTGTCCCGGAAGCTCGTACATCGGGATGTGCATGACCTTGAGGACCTCGCGGATCAAAGGTACCTGCGAAGAGAAAGTGTCGGGAGCCTTGCTGCGATTGCTCTTGTATTCCGCGAACTCCTCGGTTCTCTGCAGCGGAGCACCTGCGTCGAGGCAGCACGCGATGAAATCGGGATGCTCGTCCTGTAGCACCTTGATCAGCATCGCGGTGAATCCGTAAACGGCGTTCGTATGCGTCCCGTCGGTCGTTTGGAGGTCCTCCGGCAACGCGTAGAAGGCGCGGAACGCAAGCGAATACCCGTCGAGGATCAGGAGCTTCGAACGCTTCTTCTTCGTTGTCTTCCCAGGCACCCTCAGAGACTACCTAGACCGCTCGTATCATCGATCTCCTCATGCCCGAGACCCCCGACCTTCGCGCTCTCAATCCCGCGTCCAAGGAGTACCTGGAAGCGATCTTCGAATTGCAGGAAGAGGGCCGCCGCGTTCTGCAGGCGCGTATAGGCGAACGACTGGGCCTTGCCGCTGCGACGGTGTCCGAAGCGATCAAGCGTCTCGTAGCAGAAGGCTACGTCGAGGTCGATGCCGCACGGGAGATAAATCTCACCGAGTCCGGCCGTGGGATGGCCGCAACTCTCGTACGTCGTCACCGGCTTGCCGAGCGCATGCTCACCGACATCCTCGGCATCCGCTGGTCGCTGTGTCACGAACAAGCCGAAGACTGGGAAAAGGTCATGACGCCCGAGGTCGAGGACGCGATCCTGGCCAAGCTCGAGGGCGAGCCGACGTGCCCCCATGGCAATCCGATCCCGGGGACCGAGTCGTCGATCCGGTGGTCGGACCTACGTCCGGTCGCACACATGAAGGCGGGCGATCGCGGCCGGCTGACCAGGCTCTTGGAGGATGTCGAGCTCGACCACGACGTTCTCGTCTATCTCGAGGACCACAACCTGATGCCGGGCCGGGACCTCGAGCTCGTCGGCGTGGGGCCGGACGGCACCTGCACCCTGCGCGTGGCCGAAGACGTCGTCGCCCTGGACAGCCGTCTAGCCGACAACCTGTGGGTGCTACCGACGCAGGTTTGAACAGCCGTGGAGGGCAGGGCGGCCCGGCCGAATAGCCGCGAAGGGCGGGCGGTCCGAGAGGGGACCCTTCGCAAGTAAGCGGTCCGAACGCCGGTCGACCTCATCACCCACTGCGTTCGACGAGGAATCGTCGACCGCCGGAGGGCCGCTTAGCGAGAGCGGAGCGAGGTCCCCGGTGGACCGCCCGTCCGCAGCGGCGGTACCGGGGTCGTTGCTCCCGGCCACGACCCTCTGATAGCTTGCCGGTAGCCCACCTCCCCGGGGCTTGTCGATCGAGCAATGGCGCTCTTAAGGGCGCTTTTTTTACGCCCGGGAAGGCTTTCATGTCCGGCTTCTCAGAGATCGAACGGGACGCGTGCGGGATCGGTTTCGTCGCCGATGCCCGGGGACGACCGTCGCGTTCGATCGTCGACTCGACGCTCGAAGCACTGTGCCGGGTGCGGCACCGGGGCGCGATAGCGGCCGACGAGCTGACCGGCGACGGGGCCGGCGTCCTTTTGCCTGTGCCCAGAGCCCTGGTCGCGGGTGCTGCCGGCGACCAGGCGAGGCTCGGCGTTGCGATGTGCTTCCTCGATCCCGACCGTCCCGAGGTCGGGCGCGACGCGATCACCGAAGCGTGTGCCGCGGAAGGTCTCGAGCTCGTCCGCTGGCGACCGGTTCCCGTCGAGCCTTCGGCGTTGGGAGACGCGGCCCGTGCTTCGCAGCCACAGATCGAGCAAGCCATAGTCGAACGCCCGCACGGAGCCGACGAAGCAGAAGGCGAGCGGCGCGCATTCCGAGCGCGACGACTGGCGGAGGCAAGCGTCTCGTCGCAACCTGGGGCTCTTTATGTGTCGTCGTTCTCGTTCCGCACGGTTACCTACAAGGCGTTGTGCGCGGCCGACCAGCTCGGCGCGTTCTACCCGGACCTGGTCGATGAGGCGTACACGGCGTGGTTCGGGATCTTCCATCAGCGCTATTCGACCAACACGACTCCGTCGTGGGAGCG
>JAXDJM010000202.1:0-3101 GCA_034665605.1 Actinomycetota bacterium
TGCTCGCGTTGCGCACGGCGGGGTACGCGCTCGCCTTTATCGGGGTGGTCGCATCGGCCGGCGCTACGGTGCCCGTCGCAGGCGTCGCATTCTCGATCCGCGAGCCGTTCGTGCTCGCTCCCGCGGGGGCCGCGGTTGCCCTGGCGGTCGCCTCGTTCGCGGTTTCCGCCAAGAGCGGACGGCGCGACATTCGCCGCCTGGGTCTTGCAGCGGTGGCGATAGCCGCCTCGGAGGTTCTGAACGGTGTCACCCCGCAGGCGCGCTTCGGATCGACCGCGGGGGCCTACGCCTACGCGGCCCACGGGTTGTTGGCTATCGGCTATCTGGTGCTCGGCTCGTGGCTATGGACCGGCGTGCGATCGAGTATCCGAACGAGGTTCGTCGCATCTTTCGTCGCGCTTCTGGTTCTCGTTGTGCTGACGCTGTCGACTGCGCTGACTGGAGTGATCTCCAACAACGTTCAGTCGAGCGAGCTCAAAACGGTCAAGACGCAACTCGTGAGCGCGATCGAGGGGATCGAGACGACCGACGCCAGAGACCTCGTTCAGAGCACCCAAAACGTTGCTGCGCAGCCCACCCTGAAGGGTTATTTCACTTCACACTCGATCCAAGATCTTCGGAGGACGGCGGCGACCTTCGTCAGCAAGTCGAGTTTCTTCGACTACGACTTCGTTGTGATGATGGATCCTCATGGAGGCGCCCTCGTATACGACGGGCACGGTCCATTCATCGAGGGAAAGAAGGGACCGGTTCCGACGCGGCTCAAGAACACCGACGTGATCAACATCATCGGCTCGGATGTCGTCTCCGACGTCGTCCGCGGGAATCAGATCGCAGCGAACCCCCAGAGGATCAGCCAGAGCTCCATGGCCGTTGTGTCGGCGGTCGAGGTTCTGAACGGGCGCAAAAGGGTCGGCATCCTGGCGACGGGTCGATACATAGATGCGCTCACTGCGGAGAAGATCTCGAACAGCATCGGCTCGACCAGAGTGAGTCTCCTGATCGATCGAAAGGTCGTCGCTACGGAGCTTCCCTCCGGCGCCACGAGCCAAGCGATCATCGGAGGAATCCCCCGAACCGAATTTGCAACGCAGAAAGCCATCAGCCAGCAGCGCGACATCGGTGCGCACTCTTATTTCACGGCGGCGGGAAACATCAAGAGCTCGTCGGGTGAAACTGTTGGAACGCTCGTGCTCGCGTCCCCCGCGAGCATCGTCGCTAAGACGCGCGAGGGCGTAACGCAGATCCTTTTCATCGTCGCCATGAGCGTCGGCGCGGTCGTTCTTGTGCTGGCGTATTTCTTGGGCGGCCGCATCACGCGTCCGATTCAAGTTCTCACACAGACGGCCCGCGCAGTTCGGGAGGGAGATCTCTCCGTCCATGCCGACGTGTCCGGCGAGGACGAGGTCGGTCAGCTGGGTGCAACGTTCAACGACATGACAGCGGCGTTGTCTCGTATGACGAGTGACCTTCGAGATGCGGCACGAGAGGAGCATGAGCTTCGTGCCCGCATAGAGACGATCATCGAATCGATGGCCGACGCGCTGGTCGCTATCGATGCGGATAAGAACGTGCTCGCGTTCAACCGCGAAGCCGAGATCATCACGAGCATGTCGGCTGCAGACGCGATCGGTCGTCCCGTAACCGATGTCATCTGCGCGGTCGGTGCGCAGGGCGAGGATGTGCGTCTGCCGATCTTCGACCTATCGGAAGGCTCGGTCGGAGGAGTGTTCGTCGAGCAAGGTTCCGGCGAAAGAGTGCCCGTCGCCGTGACGAGTGCGGTGCTTTACGACGACCGCGGCGAGATCGCCGGCGGTGTAGCAGTACTGCGCGACATGACGCGCGAGCGAGAGATCGAACGGATGAAGTCCGAATTCCTTTCGAACATCTCGCACGAGCTCAGAACGCCGCTCACACCGATCAAGGGATATGCCGAGATCCTGAATCGGAAGAAAGAGATCCCGCCCGAGAAGACGCGTCAGTTCGCTAAAGGGATCATGGAATCAACGCAGCGGCTCGAACGGATCGTCGAGCTCCTCGTCGACTTCTCGGCTATGGAAGCCGGCCGGATGGCTCCCCGGACGACGCCCATCGACATCGGTGCTCTGGTGGAATCGCTGGCGACTCAGTTCCGGTCGCGGGCCCCCAGACATGAGGTCGTCGCCGCGGTCGATACGAAGCTTCCGAAGGTGATCGGTGACGAACGACTACTCAAGCGCTCCTTGGAAGAAGTCTTCGACAACGCAGTGAAGTTCTCACCTCACGGTGGAACGATCACGGTCGAGGCCCGTGCGGCGATGGGGAACGGGAAGGCGCACGGTCGCCCGAAAGCAGTCGAGGTGTCCATCGCCGACCAGGGCATCGGCATCCCGCCGGAAGACCTGCCCAAGATCTTCTCGGACTTCCAGCAGCTCGATGGTTCCGAGACGAGGGCCTACGGCGGCTTGGGGCTCGGATTGGCCTTCGTCCAGCGGATCGTCGACGCGCACGAAGGCACCGTGAAAGTGGACTCGACGGTCGACGAGGGGACCCGTTTGACCATCTCGATACCCGCTGCGGCCGCCTCTAATGGCGGTGAATGACTAGTCCAAACGGGCCATTCCGTTTCCACCGTTTTCACCCGATACTGGACGGCACGCATCCGTAAAGGCGGCAGATGACCGGACGGACGGGCATGAAGAAGATCGCTATCCCATTGGTGCTCGCACTGTTCGCGGGCACCGCTTGTTGGCCGTTCTCGAACGGCGATCAACTTGCGGAGATGACGCTCAAGCGTCTCTCAGGACACGTCCGAATACTGCGCGCGTCAGATTCGATCTCAGTCACAGACAGCGAACCGCTCCAATCTCGCGATGTTGTCGAGACGCTCGGCCACTCGAGCGCGCGTCTCAGGTTGGTCGGGCGGCGCACTGTGATGCTGGCCCCGAACAGCCGAGTCCGGATCAGCTCGACGCACTCGATCGAGGTTGCCAATACCGGAAGCGTTCTCGCCGATGCTTCCGAGCCGATGCAGCTCACGTTTTCGGGCATCGAGGCCGACGCATCGCATGCGCAGGTTCGTATAGATCAGGGATCTTCGTCGTCTCGTGCCGCGAGCTATT
>JAXDJM010000203.1:0-6857 GCA_034665605.1 Actinomycetota bacterium
CCGCGCTCGATATCGCTCACGGTGCGGACGCTGATGCCGGCTCTTTCTGCCAACTCCTCTTGAGTCAGCCCCGTCGCTTCGCGCAGCCGGCGGGTGAGTGGGCCAAGCGCAGCGGGGGCCGTCGACATTTCTCGATATTCCGCTATCCGAACCCGGTGGGCTAGTCGGTGGGCTACTCGGTATGGCCGAAATCCGGCACCGGGTGGATGCTCGACACGTCTGCGAGGCCCGATCAAAAAAGGAGGAGAGTCATGACGCACGACACGAAAGAGCTGGTGCGCCGTTACTACCAGGATGCTCTGGGGGAGGGCGATCTCGCGTCCCTGGACGAGCTCGCAACGCCCGACTACAACGACCACGGTGCGTTCCCGGGTCAGGGGCCCGGACTCGAAGGTCTGAAGCAGCGGGTATCGATGCTCCACGATTGCCTCGCCCCGCGCTTCGCGATCGAGGACGTGATCAGTGATGGCGACAGGCTCGTCGTTAGGTGGACAAACTCGGGAACCCACGTCGCAGAGTTCATGGGGATCCCTCCGACGAACAAGAGCTTCTCCATTGCTGGGATCGACATCTACCGCGTGGCCGGTGGCAAGTTGGCCGAGCACTGGGACGTGGTCGATCAACTGTCCATGCTCCAGCAGCTGGGTCTCATTCCAACTCCTGAGGGGGCCGACGCATGACGGTGGGCGCCGTCCCGCGCTCGGTCGCGTCCGGTCGCGGTGAGGGAAGAACCATCCCGAGGCCGCAGACCGGCGGAGTTGTGACCATCAAAGTGTCGAGCGAGCTCAGTGATGGGTCAATGACGGTGTACGAGAGCTCTCGGGGACCGAGCGACAAGAGGGGGCCGGGGATGCACGCCCACCCCGGCTTCGACGAGATGTTTTATGTCCTGGAGGGGGAGTACGAGTTCACGCTCGCCGAACGATCTGTGCGAGCGCCCGAAGGCACGTCCGTCTTCATCCCTCGCGGAACCTTCCACGACTTCCACAGCACGGGAGAAGCCGCCGGGCGTCTGCTCACCTTCTGTACACCGGGAGGCATCGAAGACTTCTTCGAGGACCTCGCTGAAGCGACACCGGACGGTCGGGACAAGGAGGTGCAAGCCATAGAGCAGAAGCACGGGTTTCGATTCGTTCACTGAGTGGCTGAGACCCGAGAGCGGGAGCGCCATCACTAAAAGAGGGGAGAGACTGATGTCGACAATCACGGACCAGAGCCTCGACGTGCAGGGCTTGCGGGAGATCTATGGGGCCGCGTGGGCGGCTCACGATGCGGACGGGATCGCCAAGCTCCACACTGAAGACACGCATTTTCAAACTCACATCGGTCTTCCACCGGTGGCCGGCCGCGACGCGATGCGTACGGCTTGCGCACAGATCTTCGAGCAGTACGAAAACTTTCGTCCGGAGACTCGCCACGCCCTCTACGGGGCCAGGCACTGGGTGCTCGAATGGACTCTGCACGCGACGACGGCCGGCAAGGACTTCAGCGTGGATTGCATCGACGTTGTCGTCTTGTCCGACGAGGGGTTGGTTGCGAGCAAGGACACCTACATGGACGCAGCCCAGCTTCAATCGGCGCTCGGCTAACGGGACTTGTCCTCATTCGAGTCTTCCTTGCGGCCCCTAGAAGGGGGGCCGACCGGCCCTGGGCGGGGTGCGGCGATTCCAGCACCCTGAGAGAAGGAATCGGTCGCTCAACAAGGAGGACGAAATGGCACAGACATATGAAGCAGCCAAGCAAGTGCTCGAGTCCCGCCCTATAGCTGAAGCCACCAAGGTCGTCCGGCCCGACAGAGGATTCATCGATCTGATGATCAGCTGGTCGGGTGCAGTTGTCGCGATTCTCCTCATAGCGCTGGGTGCGGCGGCGATCTACGGTGGCTCGTTCGCCCAAAGCAACGTCCGCGACCGCCTTCAGCCTCAGCACATCAGCTTCCCGCCGGCATCGGCCATGACCGCGCAGGAGAGGGCCGAGGTCGGAACTTTCGCCGGCCAGACGGTCGACACCGGCACCGAGGCTGAAGCTTTCTCTCGCTATATCGCGGGTCACCTGAGGGAAGTCAACAACGGAGCGACCTACTCCGAGACCTCTGCTGCTGCCCGTGCTGAGGGCGTCGCCCCCAAGGTTGCAGCCGACCTCCAGGCAAAGGCAGCAGTCCTCTTCCAGGGCGAGACCCTTCGGTCGATCCTGCTGAACGCTTACGGCTGGTGGACCGTCGGAACGATCGCGATGTGGGCCGGCATCGGAGCAGCGATCGCCGGTTTGCTTCTAGCGATGTTCGTTGGTCTTGGGTTCATGCACGCTCGCAAAGAGCGGGCAAAGATCCCGGCGCTGCAGTAACTGCTTGATCCATCCGGGGGGGTCGACCGCCCCCCCAAAAAGAGACGGTTCGGCCCCATGTAGAGGAGCCGGACCGTTCTCGCGCGACCAGGGATTGACATATGCCGATATGAACATATGATGCTCTCATGGCACGAGCAGCTACGACGGCAGATGCGTTCAACGCAGTAGCGGAGCCTCGCCGCCGGCAGATCCTGGACGTCCTGGCCGGTGGGGAGAGTCCCGTGAACGAGCTCGTGATGCTGGTCGGCTTGACGCAGCCGCAGGTCTCAAAGCACTTGCGGGTGCTTCGGGAGGTGGGCCTCGTAACGGTCCGGGAGGAGGGGCGCCAACGGATGTACCGGCTCAATGGCCGCCCGCTGAAACCGATCCACGACTGGGTCAAGACCTACGAACGAGCGTGGAACGAGCGATTCGAAGCGTTGGATGAAGTGTTGGACGAGCTCAAGAAGAAAGAGGAGAGAGATGACGCAAGCAACGAGTAGCGGTACGGCATCAGTGACGCTCCCGGCGGAGGATCAGATCGTCATCACGAGGGAGTTCAACGCTCCGAAGCACCTCGTCTACAAGGCGTGGACCACACCCGAGCTCGTCAAGCGCTGGTGGACGGCGAAACGGGGATCGGCAACGGTGGCCGAGATCGACCTGCGCGTTGGCGGTAAGTGGCGGTACGTGATGGTGACCGATGATGGATTTGAAGTCGGCTTCCACGGCGAGTACCTCGAGATCGCCCCGCACGAGCGCATCGTCTCGACCGAGGTCTACGAGGGAGCACCAACCACGGAAACCGCGGCGGGAGAACAAGAGCAGGGCACCATCAACACAGTGACTTTCACCGAAGTGGGCGAGCGCACGACTCTCACCATCTCGGTTCAATGTCCGACCAAAGAATTGCGCGACGCGATCATCAGCTCCGGTATGGAAGACGGTCTGCAGGACGCGCTGGACCTTCTCGAGGAGGTCGCAATCTCGCTCGGACTGTAGATACGACGCACGCGTAACCGTAGGCACCGCTCGCGTTTCGGATGAGAGCGGTGCCTACGACGCGTCTAGCGAGACTCCGGAAGTTTCTCGTGGGGATATTCAGGATCCCGGTTCTGGAACGACAGGATCTTAGGGTTCTGGATGACCCCGTTGCGGATCTCGATCGCCTTGTTGATCGTTTCGTCTTCGTCCCAAGCTTGCGGACCCGCCATGACGGTCGGTAGATAAGAGAGCAGAGCCTCGCTGATCTCCCACGTTGCCGAGTCCCACAGATACGACGGGCTGTGATCTACCCCGTAGTAGTGAATGCCGTTGCCCACCGTGAACATGGGATCGGAGAACGCTGTGGGACGCGCCCATTCGAAGCCCATTCCCTTATCGGCAGATACGTCGATGAACAAGGTGCCGGGGGAGAAAGATCCGAGGTCGTCGTCGGTTACGAACATGAACGGCGCGTCCGGATCTTGGAGGACGCAATTCACGACGATGTCGTGCTCCGCCAGAACCTCGACCATGGGTTTGGATCCTTCGTCGGAGATGACATTCAAGCGGCTCGGATCGTCGTCTTCTGTGGTGAATTGAAGGATCGTCGCCGAGTGCACGGGTGACGCCACCTCGGCCGGTTCCCGCTGCGACAGAACGGTCACGTCGAAGATCCCGAGGCCTGCGAGCGCCGTCACCGCGCCGCGTGCGGTCGCTCCGAAGCTGATCACTGCGGCTCGCAAGGGACTTCCGTAGTGGCCGGTCAGTCCGACCAACTGAAGCGCGTGCAGCACCGAGCAGTAGCCGGCGAGCTCGTTGTTCTTGTGGAACACGTGAAGGTTGAACGTGCCGTCCGAGCGCCACAGATTCATCGCTTCCCACGCGATCAAGGTCAACTTCCGATCGATCGCGTTCTGTGTCAGCTTCTCGTCCTGCACGCAGTGGGGCCAACCCCACAGCACCTGTCCCTCGTGCATCTCGGCGAGGTCTTCACTAAGCGGTTTCGGGAGCAGGATGATGTCGCACTCTTCGATGAGCTGTTGTTGACTTCGCACGCCCGCGAACAGGGCCGGCACCTTGTCGGCTTCGACCCCGAAGTGAGCGCCGTAACCCTGCTCGAGAAAGATCGATCCTCTGAGGTCCGGAGCGATGCTCTCGAGGTGCCGGGGGTGGATGGGCAGCCGGAACTCGTTCTCTTTGCGAGTCGTTCCCATTATCCCGAGACGGAGAAGGCTCATGTGGGCCCACCCTAGCCCCGGAGATCGTGCGGCTTAACGTCGGGAGCCCGGTTAGAACCCCGGCGCGCCTTGCATGCGCTGTTCCGTCTCGGCCCACTTGACGCGCAAGGCTTCGAACGTGGCGAACCGACTCTGGAGGATCGCGGCATCGCTTCCCTCGGGGGCCTCATCTGAGCTCTCGCAATCCAACAGGCTCTCGCCGTTGACGCACGAATCGACGCCCTCTCCTCCGTCCAAGGTGTCGAAGCCGGCACCTCCATCGAGGTAGTCGTCGGCCGTCAGGCCCTCGAGGATGTCTCCACCTTCACCGCCGATGAAGATGTTGCGATCTTCGGAACCGCGCATGATGTCGGGCCAGCGAGATCCGATGAGGCTCTCGATTGATAGCAGCGTGTCGGCGCCGTGCCCGTTGGCAAACCCAGATGCAAGGTCCGCCGTCACCGGCCGAGGAGCGGCCGCATAGACGACGCTGTCCTGACCGTCACCCCCGTCGACTATGTCGGCGCCACCGAGCGGCTCGAAGACATCGTTGCCACCGGCGCCGGTAAGCTCGTCCACTCCTCCATTACCGACGAAGTAATTGTCGCCTTCGTCTCCCGTGAACTCGTCCGTCTCTGTTGTGCCGATCAGGTTTTCGATGTTGACCGTGGTGTCACTACCCTGATCGCCGAACGTCGAGGTGGTTCCGTTTGCGAGATCGGCTGTTATCCCGCGTTCGGATGTCGAATAATCGATGGTGTCCATGTCGTCGGAACCATCAAAGTGGTCGTCGCCCGTTCCCGTCCTGAAGTAATCGTTGCCGGGCCCACCGGTCAAGGTGTCGTTTCCGTCACCGTCGTAGATCATGTCCTCGCCCTCGCCGCCGTCGATCGAGTCATCACCCTTCAACCCGACGAGGACGTCGTCGCCGCCGTTGCCCAAGATCGAGTCGTCGTTGGTTCGACCGTTCAAGTAGTTGACCGAGTCGTCCCCCGTCAGGATGTCCGGTCGGGTGGAACCCAGGATGTTCTCTACCCCTGTGACCGTGTCGTTGCCTTCGCCCGTGATGATTCCGCTCAGGAGGTTCGCATCAACGCCCGTTCGCGATCTTCCGAAATCGATCGTGTCTGATCCGGTCCCGCCATCGTAGGAGTCGTCTCCCGTACCCCCCGTTAGGAAATCGTCGCCTCCGGCTGCTTGCAACACGTCGTTACCCGAGCGGCCGACAAGCTCGTTGGCGGAATCGTCGCCGAGGATCATGTCGTCGTAACCGGAGCCGGCCACATCTTCGATCGAGACCAGCTTGTCCGTGCCCTCCCCGGTCGCGGAGCCTGCACCGAGGTCCACCGTCACGCCAACCGCCGCCGACGCGAAATCGACGTTGTCGATCCCGAAGGCCCCGTCCATTACGTCGTTACCCGGGCCTCCGATGAGCGTGTCGTCATCGACATAGATCGGGTGGCCCAGTTTGTCGAGGTCATAGAGGCCGCCGACCAGCTCGTCGTCTCCCGCCAAGCCTCGAAGCGTGTCGTTTCCCGAGACGCCTCCCGCGAGTTTGTTCGGGCCGTCGTCCCCGATGATGAAGTCGTTGCGGTATCCCCCGTACACGTTCTCGATATCCAAAAGCGTGTCCTCGCCCTGACCGGTAGACGCGCGCCCGGCTAAGTTCACGACGAGGCGATGACGGGCATCACGGAAGTTGGCCTCGTCGGAGCCTGCTCCACCCTCGATCGAATCATTACCGTCGCCCCCCAAAAGGACGTCGTCCCCACCCTTGCCGTCGATGGTGTCGTCACCCGAGTTACCCGAAAGCGTTTCGGCGGCATCCGATCCCACGATGTGATCGGACTGATCCGAGCCATCGACCTCCTCAACGTTGGCGAGCGAGTCCGACCCGTTGCCGGTAGCGGTTCCCGCGTTCAGCGACACATCTACGCTCGCGGCAGAAGACTCGTAGGAAACGGCGTCCGTGCCGGCACCACCGTCGTAGTTGTCGTTCCCGTCGTCGATGTCCGGTTCTTCAGTGGTGGGTCGAACGAAGGATTCGTACATCCGGTCGTTGCCCCCACCACCGGAGACCGCGTCGTTGCCTGTGCCTCCGACAAGATTGTCGTCGTCCTCGTCACCCGAGATCGTGTCTGCTCCTGAGTTCCCATAAAGCCGGTCGTTGCCCGGCCCCCCGCTGAGGGAGTCGGCGCCGTTGCCCCCGTCGGCGTAGTCGTTGTCCGAAGACCCCTCGATCTCGTCGTTGCCGTCGTTGCCGTAGAGGTCGTCGTCATTGGCTCCGCCGGTCAGATGATCGTTGCCTTCATCGCCGGACAGAGTGTCGCT
>JAXDJM010000204.1:0-9897 GCA_034665605.1 Actinomycetota bacterium
ATTGCGCTGGCTCGGCGTTGCCGTCGTGGCCGCCGGTATCGCCCTCGTCGGGTTCTCGTTCCGCCGAATCACCGGCAGCTGACCCGACCTTCAAGTGAAAGCTCTGATCCTTGCTGGTGGCTTCGGCACGCGCCTTCGCCCGCTTACCTACACCCGCCCCAAGCATCTGCTCCCGGTCGCGAACAGACCGCACATCGAACATGTGCTGAAACTATTGCGCGACCACGGGGTCGACGAGGTCGTGTTGCTCACCTCTTATCTTGCCGAAGCCACCAGCAAGGATCAGAGCTTTCACTTGAAGGTCGGGGTCAGCTGCCGGTGATTCGGCGGAACGAGAACCCGACGAGGGCGATACCGGCGGCCACTACGGCAACGCCGAGCCAGCGCAATCCTGGAACGTGCTCGTGAAGCACGAATCGAGATACCAGCACGACGACGATGTAGCTAACTCCTACAAACGGATACGCAACCGACAGTGGCACCTTCGAGAGCACCAGCAACCAGAACACGGCCGAGATCCCGAACAGGGCGAGCCCGAGCCAGAGCTTCGGGATGCGGGCGGCGCGCATCAGCGTGTGCCCCGCCGAAGTGTGGGCCCCTACCTCGTTCATCGCCGCTTTCAGGGTGAACTGACCCAGGGTGGCAAACGCCACGCTGACGACGATCAAGACGAGCGACGCGACGGTGAAGTGTCTTGTCGCCTGCGCACTCGCCAGTGTCTCTGGGGACGGGACCTCTAGGACCACGCCTCAGAGTCTAGTGGGCGCACACGACCTTGACCCCTGCGGCGCGCGTCCACGTGATCGTTCCGTGTTGGAAGGTGGCAGTAAGCGAAGCCGGCGTTTCGGCTAGGGCCGAGGTCGGAAGACCGCACTTGGAACGTCCCATGCCGAGTTTTCGATACGCGCCATCGACGTGGCCCCACAGAGCGAACGCGTGCTTCGCTGCAGGGTTGCGATAGATGGTGCCGTGCTCGAACCGCTGCTTGCCGTGGGCCAGGCCGGCGGCGCGCGATGGACGTGCCGCGGGCAGACCGAGGCGGCCCTTGGGGCCCCCTGCCGTGCGATACACCGAAAGGAAGTCTCCCGATACCGCGTGCGCTTTCGAGGAGTGCGACCAGTACACGGCACCCGCGTCGAACGAAGCCCCGCGGAAACGTCCCTTCCCCCACAGATCCGACGTCGGCATGCCGAGATACGACGACTCCCGTCCGATCGAGTCGTAGAACTTCAATACCGGACCGTGGAGCCACACGACCTCATCGCCGGACTTGGTCCAGGTCATTCGACCGTTGGCAAAGTCCTGTGCGACTCCCCGTCTCTTGCTCCATCCGCGGGGCACGTCGTAGACGCGGCTCTGCGGAGTGCCCGGAGCGCCGTTCAGGTGGTGATAGCGCGTGGCGAATCGGTGCCCGGTGTCGTAGCCGAGATCGACGCGGAACAGCGTGTCTTTGAGGCCGAGCACCGACTTCACCGACCAGCCGCTCACGTGAACCGTCTTGCTCGCACCACTGATCAGCGCGCCTCCCTGAGTCTGGGAGTTGGGGTCGGCGATCGTCACGCGGCCGGAGACGCCATAAGGCTTCTCCGTTTGAAAGTCTTGAAGTTGGCCGATCCCGTACGCGGAGTCGAGCCGGCTCTGGAACGCGTCCCACGACATCGTGAGGGTCCACGTGTGATTCGGGTTGGCCGAAACCGAGTCGGGACGATCCGAGACGCCGCGCAGGTAAGGGATCGGAGACCCGCCCCACACGTTCTCGTTGTTCTCGGTGTAGCCACCCGACGAAGACGAATACAACGCATCGATCGGTTGATCGTTGTACAGGATCACTTCTTGATCGGTGTCGTCGACAGCGCCCTTCCAATCCGCCCAGTACTGACCGGATCCCGTTCTCTTCGCGTCGCCGATATACGACTGGTCGAGCGTCGAGTCGTAGACCGCGCAGTCGCATGGATAGCGGTGTTGGCCGATGTTCTTGATCTTCTGGAACGCATACGTGCGCCCCGCGATGGCCTGCGACTGCAAAGCAGCTTGGGGCCATGACGCGGGAACCTCGCCCAATCCGTATAGGTAGTGCTGCATCGACGTTTTCAAGACGAGACGCAAGCAGTGTCCACCCGAGCACGACGTGGTGCTATAGCTCTCGAAGGCCAACGTGCCGTACGCGTACGAGCTCTTGGACGAAACGTGAACGAGGCTTCCGTACTTCTCGAATGTCATCACGAGCGGGTGGTTGTCGTCACCCAAAACGGAGTTTCCTTGCAACGTCACGGCATTACCGTTCTTGAATAGGTGAGCTCCACCGGCAGGGCTGACGTCCACCCTCCACGATGTACCCGAACCGCCAGAGGCCACGACCTTGTTGTCTCCGGCAACTTTGAATCTCGCTTTGCCCCCGCCCGACGTGAACGCCGAAGTCGACGCGGTGATCGACGATGAGCTCTGGAGCAATCCCACGCGGATCGAAGGCATCGTCTGTTTGTCGATCGAGACACCCGTGTAGTAGTGCGTAAGGATCTGCGTTGCCGACTTCCCTTTAAGGGCGCGGCCGTAAGCCCCGTACTGGGACATCCCGATCCCGTGTCCCCAGCCTCCGCCCGTGATCGTCACCGTTCGCCCCGCCTGAGCGGGAGCTATGACGAGCAGGACGGCGACGAGACTCAGCGCTACCGCGCCGGCTAGACGTCGCACCGCACCACCTTCTCTTGAAACGGACAAATCGGCTATACGTTGACTTGCGTATCACGAACCTCTCGAGGCACGTGAGTACATAGAGATAGTTTCGGCAGCACAAGCCTCCCAACTGAATCCGACTGCGCGGGCCCGCCCCGCAGCCGCCGTGACGGCCCTCGATCGCTCGTTCTGCATGACCTCTGCGAGTCCCTCTGCGATCGCCCCCGCAGAGGTCGCATCGACCCGGACGCAGGCGTCTCCCAGCACCTCTCGGGAAGCCGAATAGTCGCCCACCACGACTGCCGTGCCCGCCGCCATCGCCTCGAGCGGAGGGAGCCCGAAACCCTCGTACAGAGACGGGTAGCAGAAGACATCGGCGGCGGCGAACAATCCGGGCAACGTCTCGTCCGACAGCCATCCGGTCAGAACGACGCCTGGGCGTTGTGGAAGATCCGGCCCCCATCCTTTGGGGCCGGCGATCGCCAACGTCCAGTCGTCATTGCCTCCGGTGGCAAGCGGCCACGCGTCCAACAGCCGCGCGAGGTTCTTGCGCGGCTCGATCGTGCCGACGGCGAGCACGAACGGGGGCCGGATGCCCATCTGCGCGAGCGTGGCATTCGAAAGAGGCGTCGCTCCGAAGAACAGCCCCGACACGCCTTCGGGGGTGATCACGATCTTCTCGTCCGGGACGTCGAAGCGTCGTTGCAGCTCGTCGGCCACGGTCCTGGTAGGCGTTGCGACGATCTCTGCACGAGCGATCGACCACGGCACCAACGTTCGGAGTCTTCGCCCGCCGGGAAACACGTCGTCTCTGAAGAAGGACAGGTCGTGGACCGTAACGACCCCCGGGATACCACCGAGTGAAGGAAGCACGAAGTTCGTCGCGTGCACTACGTCGACGTCTCCAACCAATCGACGAATGGACGGTGTATCGAACCGGCTCCACCACACCTGCGCCAGCCGTGCAGGAACGCGCCATCGCGCGATCGATCCGTCGGACTTCCCCCGTAACGAGACCGCGTACCGGGTCAGATCGACGCTGCGCGTCTCGAGCGCAACGGCAAGCTCGCGCGCGTACCGGCCGACGCCCGTCGGAGGATCGAGAAGGGGCCCCCAGTCGTATGCGATCCGCACGGCCGAGCCCCTAGAGAGTTACCGCTTCGGCCTCGACCCTGTGGTCCACGTACCAATCGATCGTTGCCTTCAACCCGTCGCGCAGGTCCGTGCGCGCGTGGAAGTCGAACGCAGCTTCCGCACGCGACGGGTCGACGGCGCGGCGCGGCTGCCCATCGGGCTTCGACGCGTCCCAGATGATCTCTCCACGGAATCCGGCAAGCTCGGCGATCGTTTCCACGAGCTCTTTGATCGGAACCTCGTGATTCGAGCCGAGGTTGAGCGGCTCGGGATCGTTGTAGGTCTCGGCCGCAGCCACGATGCCTTCGGCTGCATCGTCTACGTAAAGGAACTCGCGCGTCGCCGAGCCCGTTCCCCACACCTCGATGTTCGGCGCACCCGATTCGATCGCTTCCACACACTTCTTTATTAAGGCCGGGATCACGTGTGACACCTTCGCGTTGAACTTGTCGCCCGGTCCGTAGAGGTTCGTCGGAAGCAGATAGATCGCGTTCTGCCCGTACTGCATCCTGTTGGCTTGCGCATGGACGAGCAAGGCCTTCTTCGCGACACCGTACGGAGCGTTGGTCTCTTCCGGATATCCATCCCACAGTGAATCTTCGGAGAACGGGATCGGAGCAAACTTCGGGTACGAGCAGATCGTTCCCACGATGACGGTCTTGTCGACCTCGCGCAGGCGGGCTTGCTCGATCACGTAAGTGCCCATCAGCAGGTTGGTCAGATAGAGCTCCGCAGGACGCTCCATGTTGGCGCCGATGCCGCCGACGTGCGCGGCCAGATGGATCACCAGCTCTGGATTGACTTCGGCGAACAGCTTCTCGACGTCATCCGAACGAGTGAGGTCGAAATCTGCCGACCTGGGCACGACGATGTCGGTTGCACCACGTTCCGCCAAAGTGCGCGTGACGGCTTTACCGAGGAATCCCGCCCCCCCGGTCACCATCACACGCCGCGAGCCCCACCCAGTCATCCATCCATGCTAGTGGACGGGTGTGCGGGCGCCCTGCGCCCATCGGGGATGATCGAGCGCAATGGACCGACAGCTGCGCGTTGCGATGACCTTGGAACAGTGCTGGCACGACGTCCCCGGAGGGACCGCCGTCGCCGCGCTGGGAGCCGCCCGATCCCTGGCCGGCTGCGGCATCGACGCGGTCGGGGTTGCAGCAGCGCACCGGTCTCCCCCGCCGGACGCGTGGGTCCCTCCGATCCCCGTTCATCACCTGAAGCTCCCGCGCTTCGCTCTGTACGAGTCGTGGCACCGACGTCGTCGACCCCCGGTCGAAAAGGCAACGGGTCCGGTCGATGTCGTACATGCAACGACGTTCGCGATACCTCCGCGTTCGGCCCCGCTGGTCGTGACGGTCCACGACCTCGCGTTCGTACACGACCCTTCGAACTTCACGAAGCACGGCGTCGCGTTCTTCACAAAAGGCTTCGAGCTCGCCCGGAAAGATGCCGATCTGATCGTGTGTCCTTCCCAAGCAACGATCGACGATTGCATCGCGCACGGCGTCGACCCCGATCTGCTCAGGCTCGTGCCGTTGGGCGTCGACGTCCAGCCCGCGAGCGACAAAGGGGTTGCGCGGGTCAGGCTCACCTACGGACTTAGGCGTCCATACGTCCTGTGGGTAGGAACGGTCGAGCCTCGGAAGAACCTGCGTCGTTTACTCGAAGGGTTCGCGGAGGTCGGCCGGCCGGACCTCGATCTGATCCTCGTCGGTCCGCACGGATGGAACGAGTCGCTCGGCCCCCTTGTCGCGCGCTCGCGCGGGCAGGTTCGTACGTTGGGGTTCGTCCCCCAACAAGATCTCGGACCTTTATTCGCGGGAGCCGAAACGTTCTGCTTCCCGAGCTTGCTCGAGGGCTTCGGATTCCCCGTGCTCGAAGCGATGGCGCAAGGCACCGCCGTCGTCACATCTCGCGGCACGAGCACCGAAGAGATCGCGAACGGCGCAGCCGTCCTGGTCGATCCATACGATCCATCCGACATCGGCCGCGGTATCGCGTCGATACTGGACGATGCGGACCTTGCAGCGCGGCTGGGCTCCGAGGGTCGCGCCCGTGCGGCCGGCTACACATGGCAGCGCTCGGCGGCACGACTCGCCGACGTATATCGAGAGGTCGGATGAACCGGATAGGCATCAATCTTCTGTGGTTGGTCCCCGGGGTTGTGGGCGGCTCCGAGACCTACACGACGCGCCTTCTGCAAGGGCTCGCCGAGAGGTCTAACGAGCTCGATTACACGTTGTTCGCCCTGCCCCAGTTCGGAGCCGCGTACCCGGAGCTTGCGCGCACGTTCAAGACGGTCTACGCGCCACTCCGAGGTCGATCCAAAGGTGCCCGCGTGATCGCCGGAGAGAACTCGTGGCTCGTGTTGCAAGCGGCACGCAACCACATCGACCTGATGCACCATGCGGGTGGCACCATGCCGCTCATACGGGTGTCGCGACCCGTGTTGACTATCCACGACCTGCAGTACCTGTTCTATCCCGAGTACTTCACGCGCGCGAAGCTGGCGTTTCTGCAAACGGTGATGCACCGGTCGGCCGAGAACGCTCGCCTGATCCTTACGCCGAGCGAGTTCACCAGACGCACGGTCATCGAACGACTCGAGATCGATCCGACGCTGGTGCGAGTCGTTCCGCACGGGATCGCGCCCAGCCCGGCACCCGATCCGGGATCCGCCGATATCCGCCAGCGATACGGCATCGAAGGCCCGTTCTTTTTGTATCCAGCAGCCACGTATCCGCACAAGAACCACCTCGTGTTGGTCAACGGCTTCGCGCGGCTGCTCGCGCTGCACCCCGACGCCTCGCTGGTTCTGACCGGCGCGAAGGGATGGCGCGAGTGGAGCACCGCGAAGTCGATGGAGTCTCGTCTTGCGGAAGAGATCAGGACGCTCGAGATCCAAGACCGCGTCAAAAGGCTGGGCTACGTGTCCTACGGAGACCTCGATGCTCTCTACCGCGAAGCAACCGCCGTCGTGTTCCCGTCACGCTTCGAGGGTTTCGGGGCACCGATCCTGGAAGCGTGGACGCGCGGCTGCCCGGTGATCGCGGCCGACGCGACCGCGCTGCCCGAAGTCGTCGGCGATTGTGGTCGCCTGGTGTCCCCCGATAACTCGGACGACTGGGCACAAGCGATGAGCGAGCTGCTCGAGGACGAGGCCGAACGCGAGCGTTACGTCAAAGCGGGGGCCGCGCGGGCGAGAGAATTTTCGTGGCTACGCTCGGCCGACATACTCGAAGCCGCCTACGCTCACGCCTTGGAGACGACGTTGTGAAGCTTTTAGTTATCGCGCCCCACTTCGAGCCCGATGTCGCCCCCACCGGAGTCGTCATCACGCGCGTCGTCGAGGAGCTCGCCGCCAGGGGCCACTCGATAGAGGTTGTCACTGCGTTCCCGTGGTACCGCGAGCACAAGGTCGAGCCCGCTTATCGGGGCCGCCTCGTGCGTTACGAGGACACCCCATGGGGACGGATCACTCGCATCAATCCGTTCGCTCCCTCGGACAAGCGCAACATCACGCGGCGAGCCGCTGCGTTCGCCGCGTTCTCGGTCGTCTCTGCATTCGTCGGGGGCCGCGGAGATCCGATCGACGGGGTTCTCGCGGTCTCCCCGCCGCTCACGTTGGGAGTATCCGGTCGGCTTGCTGCGAGGCTGCGCCACGCTCCATTGGTCTTCAACATCCAAGACGTCTTTCCCGACATAGCTATCGAGCTCGGGGTATTGACCGATCGACGACTCATCGCCGTTGCGCGCAGTCTCGAGCGTTACTGCTACCGACGTGCCGATGTGGTGACCGTCCTGTCGGACGATCTTGCCGACAACGTCCGCTCGAAGATGGAGGATCCCGAGAAGGTGCGCGTGATCCCGAACTTCGTCGATACCGACGTCATCCGGCCTCAGAACCGCATGAACGCCTACCGCACCGAGCACGATCTGGGTCACAGGACGGTCGTGATGTACGCGGGCAACGTCGGGCTGTCCCAGTCGCTAGACACGGTTTTGGATGCGGCAACGGCTCTGGCCTACGAGGAAGAACTCGTGTTCGTCATAAACGGTCAAGGCGCAAGCAGACAAGAGCTCGAACGCAAGGCGAAAGGCATGTCGAACGTCGTCTTCGTGGACATGCAACCTCACGAACGCGTGCCGGAAGTGCTCGCGGCGGCCGACATCCATCTGGTTCCGTTGCGCAAGGGTCTCGGTCGTCACAGCGTGCCGTCCAAGACCTATTCCATCCTTGCTGCGGGGCGGCCGTTGATCGCGGCCGTCGACCGCGACAGCGAGATCGCACGGATAGTCGATGTTTCGGGGGCCGGGGTCACGATCGAGCCGGACGACGGAGAAGCCATGGCCAAGACGATCCGGGAACTGATCGATTCTCCAGATCGCTTGGTTGAGATGGGCGCGGCGGGGCGCTCCTACGTCGAGACCGCGGCTTCACCACAAGCGGTCGCACTGGCCTACGAGAACCTCTTCAGGGAGCTGGGCAATAGGCCCGGAAGCTAGAAGACGCTGCAACCTCACAGATCAACGACCCGGATCGTTTATCTAGCGTGAGCGCGCCACCGTTCGAACGGTTCTTGCAGACACACAAAGATGATGTCTACCGGTACCTGAAAGCCGTCGCCAGGGTCCACGCGGAC
Organism: Actinomycetota bacterium; assembly: GCA_034665605.1. Taxonomy (GTDB): domain Bacteria; phylum Actinomycetota; class CADDZG01; order CADDZG01; family WHSQ01; genus JALZGD01. The sequence continues at coordinate 8,457 of JAXDJM010000204.1, forward strand.
GATTGCTTCCAGGAGACCTTCATCTCGGCCCTGCAGGCTTACCCGCGGCTCGATCATTCCGCCGATCCTCGGGCATGGATATTCACGATCGCGCGGCGCAAGGTGATCGACGCCCACCGCGCTGAGAAACGACGGCCCCGTCCCGTGGACTCCATCCCGGACGCCGGCACGAACGACCCGGATGGCCCGGACGAGGCGTTGCTGCACCTCGTGCGGGAACTACCGCTCAAGCAGAAAGAGGCCGTCGAGCTCCGCTACATCGGCGATCTGTCGTACGAGCAGGTCGCGCAAGTGATGGGGTCCAGCCTCGAAGCGGCTCGCCAGAACGCTTCGGCGGGCATCAGATCTCTACGGAAGAGGTGGAACGCATGAGTGACATCACACGCAAGTTGAAAGGACCGCGCAGCGCGGCCCCCGCGCTGCTGGTGGACGATCTGAAAAGACGCGCAGCGGAGCAGGATCTGATGGACGTGGCTTATGCCCCTCTCGACTCGCCCGTCGGTCCCTTGGTGGTCGCGGCGACACGGCGAGGGCTCGTAAGGATCTCCTACGTCTACGAAGATCCGGAGTTCGTCGTCGAGGATCTCGCGGCGCGGATCTCGCCACGGGTGCTGGAGGCTCCCGAGCGGCTCGATGACGTCAGACGCGAGCTCGATGAGTACTTCGACGGGACGCGGACCAACTTCGATATCGCCATCGACTGGAGATTGACGGCCGGGTTCACGAGAAAGGTCCTACGAGCGACGGCGCGCGTCCCGTACGGCTCGACGTCTACCTATCGGGAGGTGGCCGGCAAAGCGGGCAGCCCCCGCGGAAGCCGGGCCGCCGGAAACGCTCTCGGCTCGAATCCGATCCCGATCGTGGTCCCGTGCCACCGCATCCTTCACTCCGGCGGAGGGATGGGCGGCTATACGGGAGGCCTGGACAAGAAGATCTACCTGCTCAACCTGGAAGGCGCGATCTAGCCCCCCGTCGGTGAAGGTCGGGGCTCCCGGGCCCTCGGTTGGGAATGTTTCGCATAGCTAATTAGTTGTGCTAAACATATGAAGATGACCACTCCCACCACGGAGCTCGATACCCAGCTCGTAGCCCGGCTCCGGCTTGCCGTGAGCCGGCTGGCCCGACGCCTCAGGCAAGAGGCAGAGACCGGGGTCAGCCCGTCGATGCTGTCGGCGCTGTCGAGCATCGAGCGGCTCGGTCCGTGCACCCTTGGCGAGCTCGCGGCCCACGAACGCATCCAGCCCCCCACTCTCACCCGCGTCGTAAGCCGGCTGAACGAAGACGGTCTCGTCGACCGCATCCCCGATCCGACCGACCGGCGCATCATCCGCGTCCAGCTCTCGGCTCAAGGCAAGAGCTTCATCCAACGGGTTCGCACACGAAAGAACGCCTATCTGTCGCGCAAGTTGCGCGGCCTCGACATGGACGAGCTCCACGCGAT
>JAXDJM010000205.1:0-5280 GCA_034665605.1 Actinomycetota bacterium
ACTTGCGACGCGACGCGATCTCGGTGCTCGAGCGACTCGGCATACCGGTCGAGTTCTCTCATCACGAGGTTGCTCCCTCGCAACACGAGATCGACCTCCGTCATGCCGATGCGCTCACGATGGCAGACTCCGTGATGACGTCTCGCTTGGTGATCAAAGAGATGGCTGCGCGCCGCGACATGTACGCGACCTTCATGCCGAAGCCGTCAACCGACACGCCCGGCTCGGGAATGCACACTCACCTCTCGCTCTTCGAGGGCGACCAGAACGCCTTCCACGACTCGTCCGACGAGTACCACTTGTCGAAGGTTGCGAAGGCGTTCATCGCCGGTGTCTTGGTGCATGCACGCGAGATCACCGCGATCACTAACCAATGGGTGAACTCGTACAAGCGACTGGTCAGCGAACATGGCTATCCCGTGACCGAAGCCCCTGTCTACGTCTGCTGGGGCCGGCACAACAGATCGGCGTTGATCCGGGTGCCGATGTACAAGCCGCGTAAGGACCAATCAACGCGGATCGAGCTACGGTCACCGGATCCCGCGTGCAATCCGTATCTTGCGTTCTCGGTCATGCTCGCCGCCGGGATCAAGGGCATCGACGAGGGTTACGAGCTGCCCCCTGAGGCGACCGACAACATCTACGAGATGACCGAACCCGAACGGCGCGCTAAAGGCATCGCCCGGTTACCGGACGATCTCTATGAGGCGTTGCACGAGATGGAGACCTCCGAGCTCGTTGCCGAAACGCTCGGAGAACAGGTATTTGAATATCTGCTGCGGAACAAGCGGAGTGAGTGGGATCAGTACAAGTCGTACGTCTCTCCTTACGAGGTCGCGCGCTACTTACCGATCCTGTAGACGATCCTTATTGACGCCACCCTCGCTTACCTCTGTGCCACGACGGCCGTGGTTTGTGATGATGATGCGTGTGATGGTGCCGCGGTTTTCCGTGGTTGATGAAGACGGGAAGACGCGTCGCGCCCACGTAGCGATGCCCCCAGTAGTAAGGGTCGTAGATGGAATCCACTCGGACTCCGCTCGACGACGTGGACGAGATGAACCGGCCGTGACCGACGTACATACCGGCGTGGCTGACGTTGTAACCGTTCGTGTTGAAGAACACGAGGTCGCCGACCTTGAGCTTTTGCCTGTTCCACACTCTTTTGTAACCGGGCCTGCTGCCGAGGTTGAACTGGGCGGCTGCCGAGTGTGGCAGGTTGGCGCCGTGGCCTTCGAAGATCCAACGGGTGTAACCAGAGCAATCGAAACCCGACGGAGAAGACCCTCCCGATCGATAAGGGGCACCGGTCTGAGACCGAGCCCGGTGATCGACCATCTTGCGCTGGTGGTCCGCTCGATCGGCTCGAGCGGGCCGACGAGTTTGGTCGATCCCGGCCCAGGCGGGGGTCGACCCCATCACTGCAACGATCGCGGCGAGCGCGAGCCCGGCCGCGCACTTCCAGAAGAGCGCCGGTGGACGTGTATGGCTACCGGTCATTCTCACCTCCCTGTCGTGAGGACCCGACCGGTCGTTGCCGCCTCTAGGCGGCGCGAGGGAGTAGTACGGGGAAGCCCTCGCCGGGTCCTACGTACGGCCGGTTGCGTTCCGCTTGTATGGCCCGCGTCTCTGGGAACGAACCGCTGTCCGATGGCCCCGCTTCTGGGGGCCGGTGCACCTCGTGCGGGTGCGATGGTCAGGCACCGTAGCCGACAATCGAGCCGTAAGAGTTGCGCGAGAGCCAAAAAAGGCCCCCCCTATTTTTGTCGGCGAGACAAGCAGGAGGAATCTGGGATGCGGCGAACCCGGGCGGCTCGGTGGCCCACGTGACCCAGGCCGGACCCTCCGACCACCCGCGCGCGGCGGCTCTCGAAGCCGCCAGCAAGACTCTTTTCGAGCTCTTTTCTTCGGATCCCTCGGCCCAAGGACTCGCCCTGGCCGAGGGGCCGTTACCGGACCGTGACGGTTACGCCCGCGCGATGCGCTCGGCCTACGCGGAGGAGGGGATGGGCGGGCTCCGGAGAGCCAAGCGCCGGCGCTTGCTTCAGATCGCGGCACGCGATGTTGCAGGCGAGGCAGCCGTCGAGCAAGTCACCGAATGTCTTGCCGACCTTGCCGACGCGTGCCTTGCGGTTGCGTGCCAGGACAGCGGCGGCCCCGAGGTCGGTCTCGCGGTGATAGCGATGGGAAAGCTCGGTGGGCGTGAGCTCAACTACGTCTCGGACATAGACATCATGTTCATGTCCGACGGCGACGTCACCGAAGCGACCAAAGCAGCTTCCGGAGTCCTTCGATCGCTCGGGGAATTCGCGCCAGAAGGGCAGCCGTACATCATCGACACCAACCTTCGGCCGGAAGGCCGCAACGGGCCTCTCGTGCGCTCGCGCGAGGGTTTCCTTCAGTACTACCGGAAGTGGGCAAAGCCATGGGAGTTTCAGGCACTGATCAAAGCGCGCGCGGCAGCGGGCGATCTCAAGGTTGGCCTCATGTTTGTCGGTGAGACGCGGGCATTCGTCTTTCCCGCGGAGGTGGACGCGACGCGCGTCGGTGAGATCAGAAAGATGAAGCAGCGCGTCGAAGAGCATGCGCAGCGCTCGACGCGTCGTGAACATGGCCCCGAGGCTCAAGACGTAAAACTCGGCCCGGGAGGCATCCGCGACATCGAGTTTGCCGTTCAACTGCTGCAACTCGTGCACGGGGGTGCCGACGGTTCCGTTACCAGTGCGCGCACATTGGACGCCATAAGCGCGTTGGTCGACGGCGGGTACATCGCGGAAGACGACGGCGCCGGTCTGGCCGTCGCTTACCGGTGGCTTCGAGCGGTCGAGCACCGGTTGCAGTTATGGCAGGAAAGGCGCGTTCGGCACCTTCCTTCCGACGAAGAAGCGCAAGCACGACTAGCGCGTGTGATGGGCTTTCACGATTCGCCATCGGAAAGCGCCGCCGCCCGTTTCTTTGCGGCCCACCATTCCGTGCTGGCCGACGTTCGTGCGCGTTTCGAGAAGCTCTTCTATCGCCCGATGATCGAATCGCTCGCAGAACCCGGCGGCTCTCGCCTGTCGCCGGAGGCCCTCAGGGATCGTTTGCGCGTGCTCGGATTCCGGGACGTGGAGCGTGCCGCGCGGACTTTGACGGGTCTCGTTTCAGGTACGTCGAGGCGAGCCCGGCTGTTCCGCGTCGTGACCCCCGCACTGCTGAGGTTCCTCACTGGAACTCCGCTGCCCGATGAGGGCCTTTTCCAATTCCTCGTTCTGGGCGAGTCGTTGGAGACGCGCGTCGACATCCTCGGCGCGTTGCGCGACAACCCACCAGGCGTCGAGTTTCTCGCCCACGTTCTGGGGAGCGGAAAGCTCCTCGGTCAGGTGCTGGTTCACGTCCCCGAAGAGATAGCGGCGATAGCGGACCCGCGCGGGCCGGGTAGCCCCAAGGATCGGGATCGCTTGATCCATGAGGCTCATACGTCCCTCGAGTGGCGCGACGCCGCCGACCGGCTCGACGGGCTGCGACGTTTCAAGCGCAAGGAGCTGTTGCGGGTCGCGCTCGCGGACGTGGCGGGAACGTCCCAGGTGAATGAAGTCGGCTCGTCGCTTTCCGATCTCGCCGACGCATGCGTGCACGCCGCACTGCCGGCCGATGGTTCGATCGCGGTTATCGGGATGGGAAAGCTCGGGGGCCGCGAACTGAACTACGCGTCCGATATTGACGTCATGTTCGTGGGGCGCGGCGATGCCCAGGAATCCGAACGCCGGGCCGAAGAGTTGATGAAAGCCATCGGTGAGGTCACTCCCGAAGGCCAAGCTTTTCGGATCGACGCCGCGCTCCGTCCCGAAGGAAAATCCGGCCCTCTCGTCAGAAGCCTCGAGTCCTTCGGCGAGTACTACGACAGGTGGGCGAAGACGTGGGAGTTCCAGGCTTTGACCAAAGCGCGCTTCGTGGCCGGGGATGAGCAGCTCGGCGCCGAGTTCATCGAGCACGTCCGCTCCCGGATCTACAGCGGTGGCGTGACCGAGCAATCGCTGGCCGAGATCCGTCATCTGAAGGCCCGGATGGAGAAAGAACGCATACCGAGGGGTCTGGATCCGCGCCGTCACATCAAGCTTGGGCCGGGGGGGATGTCCGACGTCGAGTTTGCGGTGCAGGTCATCCAACTCAGATTCGGCCATTCGGTGGCAGACCTGATGACTACGTCGACCCGAGGTGCACTGGAGGTAGCGCACGATGCTCAGTTGCTGACAGACGAAGAGGCCGCGTGGCTCGAAGAGGCTTACTCGTTCCTCGCCAAGGCTCGCAATCGCCTGTTCTTCATGGAAGGAAAGCCGGTCGACGTCTTCCCTACCAAACCCGAGGATCTCGAATCGCTCGGCATCGCGTTGGGTTTCGTCGACGCGCCCCGGCAGGAGGTCGAGGAGGAGTTCCTGCGCGTGACGCGTAGGGCGCGTCAGGTAGCCGAGCGAAAGATCTATGGCTAAAGAGAGCTAGCGGTGGATCAAGAGCCCAAGGATCACGGCCAACAACACCACGAGTCCCGCCACCAACGCGATCGATCGCACTGCCTTGAACCCTTCTCGGCTGTTGCCCGCCATCAACAGGATCAAGGCCAGCGAGATCGCGACGATGACGATGGCTCCGATCGGGCTCACTCAAGAAAGCCTATGCGTGTAACAAATCGGGGTCTACGAGCGCTTTGGTGACCGCGGGATGTAGCGTCGCCACGTGGGAAAGCCCAAGAACACTTTAGGTTTGGTGGCGGCGGCCGTCGCTTTCGGCATCGTGCTCGGCCTGATCAAAGGCAACGACACGGGGCTCCGTGGAGGGATCGGCAATCTGAGCGCGCCGTGGCTCCTCATCGGTTTGGTGCCGGCTCTGCATTACCGAACGCTCGTTCGTGGGGCAGCCATCGGGCTCATCTGCACGCTTGCGGGCCTCGTTGGGTTCTACGCCACTCTGACTCTGGTACTGCACGGCCAGCTCGGCGGCGGAGGACCGGTGCCTGAATTCCTCGTCGAGATGAAGGCAAATCACATCTACCTATGGAGTGGTGCGGTGTCGGGCCCAATCGCCGGTGCTTTCGGTGCGTGGATCGGTCGTCGCAGTACCAAGTCGATATTGCTGTCCATCGGCGCCCTCATGTCGTGCGAGATCGCGGCAGTTGCTCTAGCGCAAGGACGTCACCGACTGCCGGTCCCCTTCTATTTCGCGTGGGGGACCACGGATTGGGCTCCATACATCGGGGAGCTTCTAGTCGGCATCGCGATCATCGTCGGGGCCTTGTACTTGAAT